>JACMIV010000362.1 GCA_014380965.1 Rhizobiaceae bacterium
GGAGACGGTCGCCGTCACCGGCAAGGCGCGCTCCGCCATCCGCCGCGCGACGCGGCTCGCGATCCGGCGGCAATATGCCGGGCTCGGACAGCAGATGCTCTCGCGCTCCTTCCAGCGCTCGGGCAAGACCTTCACGCGCGACGGGCTGAAGCCCTATATCGCCAAGTTCGGACACAAGGACGTCGACGACGCGATGGCCGCCGTCGGCCGCGGCGAGTTGGCGGCAGCGGAAGTCCTGAAGGCCGTCCACCCGGATTTCCAGGACTCGCGCGTCACCAAGCCGACCCCGAGGAGCGAGGAGGACGGCTGGTTCAACCTTCGCACCGGCGCCGGCATGATGTTCCGCATCCCCTCGATCGCCGAGGCCGAAAAGCGCGGCCTCGCGATCCCGATCCGCGGCGCCGGCATCGACACTCCCGTCACCTTCGGGCCGGACGGTGCCGTGCCCGGCGACCGCATCGTCGGCATCCTAGAGCCCGGCCGCGGCATCACCATCTACCCGATCCAGGCCGATCAGCTCATGGCCTTCGACGACGAGCCGGATCGCTGGGTGGACGTACGCTGGGACATCGACGCGGAGATGAACGCGCGCTTTCCCGCCCGCGTCCAGGTCGCCGTCTCGAACGAGCCGGGAACGCTCGCCGAGGTCGCCGAGACGATCGCGGCCAACGATGCCAACATCCACAGCCTCCAGACCGTGACGACCGCCCCGGACATCACGACCATGGTCATCGACCTCGAAGTCTGGGACCTCCAGCATCTGACTCGCACGCTGAACCAGCTCCGCGCGAAGACCTGCGTCTCGGAGGCGGTGCGGATGAACGGGTGAGGCGGGCGTTCTCGCCGACCCGGCGGCCTATCGCGCTGCGTCTGCAATGGACGGCAACTCCTTGAGGAAAGCGTCGCGGGCGCGCAAGCCAGGCGTTCCCGCTTCCTTGCGCTCGTCCTGGATCAGCCGGGCAAAGAGAAGCGTGCGATCGGCCCTCTTCGCCCAGCCGACATACCAGCCATAGCCGCGTTCGTAGTCGAAGGTCCCGTCAGGATGTCTCGGAAAGGCTGCGCCGGTCTTGCCCTGCACCGTCCAGCCATCGGACACGGGAACGGCTTCCAAGATCGTTTCGGTCGCCTCGAAGGCGCGCGGCGAAACGGGCAGCGTCCGGTTGACGAATTTACCGAGGAAGGCGACCTGCTCGCGGGGCGAGATTTTCAGCGAGGAGATGATCCAGGCACGGTCGAGTCCGTTGTCCTTGCCGGGATCGCCCGACAGATCGGCATTGCCGTAGCCGAAGGATGCCGCGTAGCGTTCCAGCCGTTCCACGCCGAGGGCATGCGTCATCTGCTGGGAGTACCAGACGACCGAATACTTCATCCATCGCATCGGATCGGTCGGCTGCGTCCAGTTCTCGCCGCCCCAGTCGACATAGCCCTCCTTGTAGGGAAGCCTCGGGGCGGTCGCGTCGGTCAGATAGCCGGAGTCGAAACCCATGAGGGCGAGAGCGAGCTTGAAGGTCGAGGCCGGCGTGACCTGCGTGACGCAGTCGCCGTCCTCGGACAGGATCTCCCCGTCGGCGGCATCCGCGACGATCGTGCAGATCACGCGGGCTTCGGCATTCTGTGGGGTTGCTGCCGCGAGGACAGCGAACGAGGCGAGGACGAAAAGGCACGATCTCATAGGATGCGGAACTCCGCTCGGGCAAACACACGGGAACGACACGCCGCCCATAAGCGGCACCTCGGTTAAGGGACTGTGAAAGCGGTCTGTCCTCCTCGCGACGCCGAGCCACCGCCATGAACCGGCGACGCCGCTCTGGACGGGCGTGGAGCGACGCCGCTAGAGCAGTGGAGGATTCGCACCGCCCGCCATGCAAGGACCTCCCATGCAAACCTCAGACGTCCTCGACATCTTCCGCAAGGCAGGCGCCTATCTCGAGGGTCACTTTATCCTGACCTCGGGCCTGCGCAGCCCGGTCTTCCTGCAGAAGGCGCGCGTCTTCATGCATGCGGACCTGACGGAGACGCTCTGCAGGGCGATGGCGGCGCGGATCGAGGCGGAGGTCGAGGGGAGGATCGACTTCGTCGTCGGGCCGGCGGTCGGCGGGCTGATCCCCGCCTACGAGACGTCCCGGCATCTGAAGGTGCCCGCGATCTGGGTGGAGCGCGAGAACGGCGTCTTCAGGCTCCGCCGCTTCGAGATCGAGCCCGGCGCGCGCGTCGTCATCGTCGAGGACATCGTCACGACGGGCCTCTCGATCCGCGAGACGGTGGCGTGCATGCGTGCGCTCGGGGCCGAAGTGGTGGCGGCCGCCTGCATCATCGACCGCTCGGCGGGGAAGGCGGATGTCGGCGTGCCTCTGATCGCGCTCGCCGAATACGAGGTGCCGGCCTATCCGGCGGACGCCCTGCCGCCCGAACTTGCCGCAATTGCGCCCATCAAGCCGGGTAGCCGCTCGCTTTGACGGACGGGTGCCGCCCGGCGGCGCGGAAATCGCGCCGGACCTTGCGATTGGACGTCCGCAGCCGCAGATGAGATGTCTGGCCAGGCGCTTGCGTGTTGGTCGCCAAGATACCGGCTCCTCTTCCGGAGACCATTCCCGTCCGAAAAACCCAGAAGGATCGCCATGCTGTTTCGCCGCCGCCAGAAGCCGACCGTCTGGGGGCGCCTGCGAACCGTCTTCTGGCCAAGCCGCTCCTGGCAGCGCTCGCTCCTCTACTTCAAGAAGCGCGTGCTCCGCCTGCACGCGACCCCGCATGCCATCGCCGCAGGCTTTGCGGCCGGCGTCTTCGCTTCGTTCACGCCATTCGTCGGCTTTCACTTCCTCCTCGCCTTCGCAATTTCCTATCTCATCGCCGGCAACATGGCGTCGGCCGTCCTCGGGTGCATGGTCGGCAACCCGCTGACCTTCCCTGCCATCTGGGCGGCAACCTACGAGGTCGGGCGCGCAATGCTGCATTCGGAGGCAATCGACGGACAAGCACCTACCGGGCTCGCCCATGCCCTGATGCACATGGAATTGTCCGCGATCTGGACGCCGATCCTGAAACCCATGCTGGTCGGCTCGCTTCCGCTCGGCATCCCAGCCGCGATCGTTGGCTATGCCGTCGTATTCGCCGCTGCGAGGAGCTTCCAGCACCGCCGCACCGAGACCTTGCGGCAGACGGCGGAGCGCCGTGCCGCGACGGCGGGAAGACATGGCGCGGGCGAAAGCTCGGCTCTTGAAATCGGAAAGTCTTCGTGATCCTCGGCATCGGCAGCGATCTCATCGACATCCGCCGGATCGAAGCGACGCTGGAGCGCCACGGCACGCGCTTCACGAGCCGCATCTTCACCGAGATCGAACAGCGAAAGTCCGAGGGGCGAAAGCTGCGCGCGGCCTCCTACGCAAAGCGCTTTGCGGCGAAGGAGGCTTGCGCCAAGGCGCTGGGCACCGGCCTTGCGCGCGGCGTGTTCTGGCGCGACATGGGCGTCGTCAACCTTCCCGGCGGCGCCCCGACGATGCTTCTGACGGGCGGCGCGCTGCAGCGGCTGAACGCGCTCGTGCCGCCGGGACATGTGGCGCGCATCCATCTCACCATCACCGACGACCATCCTCTGGCCCAGGCCTTCGTCGTCATCGAGGCAGTTCCCGAGCGGGCGTGACGGCATCGCGCCGTTCCGTCACAGACTTGCCGAAGCGGCAAAATTCAGCAATGGAGAGCCCGCTGCGAATGCACCGCAATGTGAGGGGGCGTCGGTTTCCGCCGGCGGCCGCGATGTTACATGGCGCCTGCATCCAAATCCGCATCTTTGTCACATGAAGGACTGGGCATGGTCGATCGGGCCGAAGCAAAAGCATCCGGCGGTTTCGGCGAAACGGTCAAGGTCATCGTGCAGGCGCTGTTCCTAGCGCTCGTCATCCGCACGCTGCTGTTCCAGCCCTTCTCGATCCCGTCGGGATCGATGATGCCGACGCTCGTCGAGGGCGACTATCTCTTCGTCTCGAAATGGAGCTACGGCTACAGCAAGTACTCGCTGCCCTCGCTCCAGCCTTATGTCGGTTATCTCCCGGTCGACGGCCGGGTGATGGCTTTTGTACCCGAGCGCGGCGACGTCGTCGTCTTCCGCAAGCCGCGCGAGGAGGAGGTCGACTACATCAAGCGTCTCGTCGGCATGCCCGGAGATCGCATCCGCATCGAGAACGGCATCCTCTTCATCAACGAGGTCGCGGTGCCGCGCGAGGCCGCGGCGGAGTACGTTTCGGAAGATGGGACGCGCGTGCCGCAGTTCCGCGAGACGCTGCCGAACGGCGTCAGCTACCTGACGCTCGACCTCAACCCGAACTCCACGGGCGACAACACGCGCGAGTTCGTCGTGCCGGCCGGCCACTACTTCATGATGGGCGACAACCGCGACAACTCGCTGGATAGCCGCTTCGACGTCGGCTACGTCCCGGCCGAGAACCTCGTCGGCAAGGCGCAGGTGATCTTCTTCTCGATCGGCGGCGGCGAGTCGCCGCTGAAGCTCTGGACGTGGCCGGCCGAGCTTCGTCCGGACCGCATCTTCACATGGCTAAGCTGAAGGCGAAGCCGGCGCTCGACGAGCTGGAGCGCCGCATCGGGCTCATCGTATCCGACCGGGCGCGTCTCGAACGGGCGCTGACGCATTCGAGCTTGCGCGGCGGCCAAGCGGCACATGCGGGATCGAGCTACGAGCGGCTGGAGTTCCTCGGCGACCGCGTGCTCGGCCTCGTGATCGCCGAAAAGCTGTTCGAGATGTTTCCGAACGCCAGCGAGGGCGAGATGTCCCTGCGCCTGAACACGCTCGTCAGCGCCGAGGCCTGCGCCGAGATTGCCGACGATATCGGTCTTGGCGAATTCATCCGCCATGGCGGAGACGTGAAGAAGGTGAAAGGCGAGCAGACGCGCAACATCCGCGCCGACGTCGTCGAATCGCTGATCGCTGCGATCTACCTCGGCAACGGGCTTGATGCGGCGCGCGATTTCATCCACCGCTTCTGGGGCGGCAAGCTCGGTGGCGCGGCGACGGTGCGGCGCGATCCGAAGACCGCGCTGCAGGAATGGGTTCATACCCGGACGACGACCGTGCCGCGCTACGAGACGGTGACGCGAACCGGGCCGGATCACGATCCGGTCTTCACCGTGCGCGCCGTGATCGAGAACGTCGAGCCGGCCGAAGGCACGGGGCGCTCCAAGCGCCTCGCCGAACAGGAGGCCGCGGCCGCGATCCTCCTGCGCGAAGGCATCTGGAAGGACGAGAATTGACCGAGGACGACAAGACCGCTTCCGACGAGGACAGGGCTCAGACGCCGGCCGAGGCCGCCACGGCCGCGGGCGCAGCGGCGGGCACGCGCTCGGGTTTCGTCTCGCTGCTCGGCGCGCCGAATGCCGGCAAGTCGACCCTCGTCAATCAGCTCGTCGGCACCAAGGTCTCGATCGTCACGCACAAGGTGCAGACGACGCGGGCGCTGGTGCGCGGCATCGCCATCGAGGACAGGACGCAGATCGTCTTCGTCGACACGCCGGGCGTCTTCGAGCCGAAGCGGCGGCTCGACCGCGCGATGGTGAAGACCGCCTGGAGCGGCGCGCGCGACGCCGACGTCGTGCTCGCGATCATCGACGCGGAGCGGGGACTGTCCGAGGATGTCGAGGCGATCCTCGACCGGCTGAAGACATCCCAGCTTCCGGTCGTGCTCCTCCTCAACAAGGTCGACCGCATCCAGCGCGACCGGCTGCTCGGCCTCACCAAGGACATCACCGAGCGCGGCATCGCCTTCGAGAAGGTTTTCATGATCTCGGCCCTCAACGGGTCCGGCTGCGCCGACCTCATGGCCTGGCTCGCCGGGCGCCTGCCGCCGGGGCCCTGGTACTATCCGGAGGACCAGATCACCGATCTCCCGATCCGCCAGCTCGCCGCCGAGATCACGCGCGAAAAGCTCTTCCTCAGGCTTCACCAGGAGCTTCCCTACGCCTCGCACGTCGAGACCGAGCTCTGGCAAAAGCGCGACGACGGCTCGATCCGCATCGAGCAGACCATCTTCGTCGAGCGCGAGAGCCAGAAAAAGATCGTTATCGGCCACAAGGGCGAGACCATCAAGGCCATCGGCCAGGCCGCACGCCGCGAGATCATGGAAGCGGCGGAAGAGACCGTTCACCTCTTCCTGTTCGTCAAGGTCCGCGAGAACTGGGGCGACGACCCCGAGCGCTACCGCGAGATGGGGCTCGATTTCTCGAGCTGATGGGCGTGTCGAATCCCGTCGGCCTCCGCGGCTCCCACGAGCCAGTCGCGGAAGGCGGCCATCGCCGGCGTCTCGGAGCGCGACTGTAGGCGCGTCAGCCAGTAGCTCCCGAGGGTCACGA
>JACMIV010000047.1 GCA_014380965.1 Rhizobiaceae bacterium
AACTTCATCTTGCGTTTGGGTGTCTGTGACTCGGCGACCGGCGCGGCGGCCTTCGGCTTTGCCTTGTCCGTCGTGCCCGCCTCGCGCGTCAGATCGGCGCCGCGCTGCACCAGCATGTCGGAATAGCCGCCGGCATATTCGATCCAGCGGCCTTGCGCGTCGGGGGAGACGGTGCTCGTCACGGTGCGGTCGAGGAAGTCGCGGTCGTGGGAGACGAGGAGGACGGTGCCGGGATAGTTGGCGATGAGCTCCTGGAGGAGGTCGAGCGTCTCCATGTCGAGATCGTTGGTCGGCTCGTCGAGGATGAGGAAGTTCGCGGGCGTCGCCATGGTCTTGGCGAGCAGCAGGCGGGCGCGCTCGCCGCCGGAAAGGTTGCCGACCGGGGTGCGGATCTGTTCGGGCTGGAAGAGGAAGTCCTTGAGATAGCCCGCGACATGGCGCGGCTCGCCGTTCACCATGACCTGATCGCCGCGCCCGTCGGTGAGGGCGTCGGAGACCGAGACGGTGTCGGAGAGGCTCGCGCGCTTCTGGTCGAGGAAGGCGAGATCGAGATTGGTGCCGAGGCGCACGCGCCCGGAATCGGGCTTGATCTCGCCGATCAGCATCTTGAGGAGCGTCGTCTTGCCGGCGCCATTCGGGCCGACGAAGCCGACGCGGTCGCCGCGGAGGATGCGCATCGAGAAGTCGTCGACGAGGGTGCGCTCCCCATAGGCCTTGCCGATGCCCTCCGCCTCGATGACGAGCTTGCCGCTCTCGCGGGTCTCGCCGGCCTGCATGTCGGCCATGCCAACGGCTCTTCGGGTGTTCTTCCGGTCGGAGCGCAGTTGGTGCAGTTCTCCCAGCCGACGCTGGTTGCGGGTGCGCCGGGCACTGACGCCGTAGCGCAGCCAGTGCTCCTCGCGCACGATCTTGCGGTCGAGCTTCTGGAGGTCGCGCTCTTCCTCCTCCAGCGTCTTGTCGCGCCAGGCTTCGAAGGCGCCGAAGCCCTCGTTGATGCGCTTGGCGCCGCCGCGGTCGATCCAGACGGTCGCGGCGGTCGTCTTCTCGAGAAAGCGCCGGTCGTGGCTGATGACGACGATGGCGCTGCGAAGGCCCCGGATCTCCTCCTCCAGCCATTCGATGGTCGGTAGGTCGAGATGGTTCGTCGGCTCGTCGAGGAGGATGATGTCGGGTTCGGGCGCGAGCGTCCTCGCGAGCGCGGCGCGGCGCGCTTCTCCGCCGGAGAGGTCGTTCGGACGCGCGTTCGGGTCGAGGCCGAGCGCGTCGATGAGGCGGGTGACGCGGTAGGGATCGTCGGCGGGGCCGAGGCCGGCGGCGACATAGGCCTCGACGGTTGCGACCTCGCCGAAGTCGGGCTCCTGCGGGAGATAGCGGATCGTCGCCCCGGGCTGGCGGAAGACCTCCCCGGAATCCGGCTCGACGATGCCGGCGGCGATCTTGAGGAGCGTCGACTTGCCGGAGCCGTTGCGGCCGACGAGCGCGATGCGGTCGCCCGGCAGGACGTTCAGCTCGACGCCGGTGAGAAGCGGCGTGCCGCCGAAGGTGAGCTTGACGCCGTCGAGGCGAAGAAGAGGAGGGAGGGCCATGGCGGCGTTCTACAAGCTTCGCCGCGCCGGGCAAAGGCGCAAAGACGTTTCGCCATGCGCGGAATGCCCGGCATGGCGAAACGTCGAGCGATCCATGGGATGGCTGGGAAGGCGGCCGCCGGAGCGCCGCCTTCCGGATCGTCTTACTCCGCGGGCTGCGGCATGGCGCCGGAGAAGCCGCCGTCCGCTGCACCTGCCGGGACCGCGTAATCCTGTCTCATGTCGCGCGAGACCGAGCGCCGCTCGGCGTCGATGCGTTCGATCAGGAAGTAGGAGCGCTCGGCACTGCCGAGAAGAGCCAGGATTGCGCCACGCTCCACCCACGGTAGTTCTTCGCCGAGCTTCAGGCAGCGCTCGCGCAGCCGCAGCAGGATCGGATTGCGTGCCTCGTGTGTCACCACGGTCGTCGACTTGTCGTCGAGGACGAGATGCATCGCGTCCGTCACGTCGTCCAACATCTCGTTGACGAGCTGTCGGCCTGCCGCAGAGAAGGGCTGACGTTCGACGCGCCGCGCGATCTGGTACAGCGTTTCACCGAGGCTCGCGATGAAGTCCTCCTCCTCGATCAGGCTGGCCAGGATGTCGGACTGGCGCTGAGGCATGCCCGGCTTGAACATCGAGGCGGTGTAGCCGCGGATTTCGCGGTTCAGGATGTCGGTCGCCGCATAGTGCTCGATCACGTCGTCCGGAGCGCCCTTGGTGCCGCGGGCGATGTCGAGGAACTTCGTCGCGGCCTCGAGGTATCGGTTGGTCTCCATGCGGACGGCTGCGACGCCCTCCACCATGTCGCCGGTGTGGCGGGGGTCGAGGAACTTCGGCTGGCTGAAATCCTCGATGTCCTCGGCCGAGGAATGGCCGACGCGCAGGAGATACTTCTCGAACGTGCCGATGAAGGGGAAGAGCAGGATCGTGTTGAAGAGGTTGAAGCCGATCGAGTAGAGGCCGACCGCCACCGGTACGAGCGGGAACGTCTCCTTGCCTTCGACCATGACCGGTACTGCCGGGTCGCCGCCGAAGAAGCCCATCACGAAGCGCAGGATTTCCAGCGAGACGAAGAACAGCGGCAGCATGATCGCCACCCCGATGAAGTTGAACGATATGTGCGCGTAGGCCGCGCGCTTGGCGTTCTTCGAGAGGTTCAGCGAGGCGATGAAGGAGGTGATCGTCGTGCCGAGATCGGCGCCGAGCGAGAAGGCGACGGCGGTCTCCCAATCGAGGACGCCGGATGCCCCGAGGCCCATCACGATGCCGATCGTCGCGGACGAGGAGTGGATGAGCGCCGTGATGATAGCCGCGGCGATGACGCAGTAGATGACGCCCAAGAAACTGTCGGCATTCAGCACCGAGATGAACTCGATTACCTCCGGCATGTTGCGCAAG
The DNA here is from genome assembly GCA_014380965.1 of Rhizobiaceae bacterium. Lineage (GTDB taxonomy): Bacteria > Pseudomonadota > Alphaproteobacteria > Rhizobiales > Rhizobiaceae > Plantimonas. The sequence goes on from JACMIV010000047.1 coordinate 2,967, forward strand.
GGGCGAAGGCCGCCGGTCATGAGGCTGAGACCATAGAAGATCAGCGCGAAGCCCATGGCGGCATAGGCGATGTTCTTCCACTTGTCCGACTTGGTGAACACGTAGACGAGCGCGAAGAAGCCGCCGAAGAGGAGGCCGAGCGGCCCCAGCGGCAGGGCGATGAGGCCGTTGCCGAGCGTGGTGCCGATATTGGCGCCCATGATGACGCTGATCGCGGGCCGGAGCGCGATGACGCCGGCGTTGACGAGGCCGACGACCATCACGGTCATCGCGGTGGAGGATTGCAGGACGCCGGTGATGAGCGTTCCGGCGAGGACGCCTTTGACTGGCGTGCCGGCGGTCTTGGCCAGGAGGGCCCGCATCTTGTTGACGGCCATCGATTGGATGCCGCTGCTCATGAATTCGAGGCCCAGCATGAAGATGCCGAGCCCTCCGATCACCGGAACGATGATTTCTCTGAAGATGTCGATTTCCACGCAAGCCCCCTTGCAACGCGATCGATCGGCTCAGAGCTCCACGTGTCTCTTGCGGCTTGCCGGCCCGGAAAAAAGGCGCGGCAACGCAGCCCGTTCGGAGGATTCCGTTCGAGGAGGCCGAGAGATAAGCTTGCCGATCGATCTTTGATTAACACTGGGGTGACTATGCGTCCGTGATGACAGAAAGATTACAGAATCGTTTCCTTGGCGTCAGTCCCGTTCGAAAGCGAAGGGTCGCGGGCGGCAACCGGGGCGGCAGAGCGAAGCCGCGGCATCAG
>JACMIV010000363.1 GCA_014380965.1 Rhizobiaceae bacterium
ATGTGATGTTCGCAATGCGAGTGGAAGTCGATGTCGCGCACGAGGACGAGGTCGTCGTAGCCTGCGACCTCGCCGAAGGTGCGGCCGAGAACGTCGGCCGGATCGAGCGCGTAGCCGCCGAAGAGCTCCTCGTAGGACTTGACGACGCGGGCGGGCGTCTCGATCAGCCCCTCGCGCGTCGGATCGTCTCCTGCCCAGCGGATAAGGGTCGCCACGGCGGCCTGCGCCTCTTCGCGGCTCGGCCTCGTCCCGCGCGTATTGGCAAAGCCTTCGGCGATCTTTCTGACGATTGCGTCCATTTGCACTCTCGCTACCCGGCTCCGAGCCTTGCAAAGGAAGAGGGCGCTCTGCCTCGTCCCTCGTCGCCGGCCGGCGGCACGCTTTGTCTTTCCGCCGGCACGATGCCGCCGTCTTCTTCCACACGTCCGAGACGACGCGACATCGCGCCGGGGTGGCGACGCGTTCGTCTTTTGGAGCATCGCTCGTCCTCCTATATACAGACGGTGGGCGTGTCTGTGTAAATCGCCCGCCATCGAATGGGAAAAGGGGCCGATCGCGTGCTCGACGACATCTACAACGCCCGGATCCTCGACTATGCCGGCAACATCACCCGCATCGGCCGTCTCGCGGAACCCGACGCCAGTGCGACCGCGCATTCCAAGCTCTGCGGATCGACTGTCACGGTCGATCTCGTCGTGCGCCATGGCGTGGTGGCGGATTTCGGGCACGAGGTGAAGGCCTGCGCGCTGGGGCAGGCGGCGTCATCCATCATGGCACAGAGCGTGGTCGGCGCCTCGGCGGCGGAGCTGCGGACGGTGCGCGACGAGATGCGCCGCATGCTGAAGGAGAACGGGGCGCCTCCGGCGGGACGCTTCGAGGCGCTGAAGTATCTGGAGCCCGTCCGCGACTACAAGGCCCGGCACGCGTCGACGCTGCTGACCTTCGACGCGGTGGTGGATGCACTGGAACAGATTGAAGCGAATGAGGCGAAGGAACGCGAGGCCATTGCTGCTGCCTGAGCCCATCTCGATCGTCCGTCCGCCCGAGCTGATCCGAACCTCGCGCCTCGTTCTCAGAAGGCCGGTCGCGGCGGATGCGGAGGCGCTGTTTGCAGCTTACGCCTCGCATATCGAGACCGTCCGTTACCTGACATGGACTCCTCACAGGGACGTCGCCGACACGGTTGCCTCCCTTCGACAGCGAGACGAAGAATGGCGCGAGGGCAGCAGCTTTCCTTTCGTGATCGCTCCCGCGGCAGCGCCTGACAGCCCCTTCGGTTCCATTCATCTTCGCCCGAAGGGGCACGCCGTTTCGTTCGGCTATGTCCTCGGCCGTTCGCAATGGGCACGCGGATACGCGACCGAAGCGCTGACGTGCCTCGTGGACTGGTCGTTGTCACAGCCGGGAGTGCACAGGGCCTGCGCCTCCTGCGACGCCGACAATCCGGCTTCGGGTCGCGTCATGGAAAAGGCCGGGATGCAATATGAAGGCACGCTGAGGCGTTTCGTGGTTCATCCGAACATGTCGGGCGAGCCGCGCGATGCGATGATGTATGCGAGATTCAGGAGTTAGAGTTTCCTCGTTTCAGATGACCATGGGCATGTTGGGTCACCCCGTGTCTTGTCGGGAAGCTGGTCTGGAAATCGCTCAAGCCCTGGAGTCGCGTAAATCCATGAACAGTCGCCATGGCACGATCCATCCAGTGCGACTATTCTATCGTCATGTTTGAGAAGCAGGTGTGACATGCGCCCGTCGGAAGCCCTTGAAAAACATCGCGCGGAAATCGTGAAGGTTCTCGGTCGATACCCCGTCGCCAATCCAAGACTGTTCGGGTCGACCGCGCGTGGCGAGGACACAGAAACCAGCGACATCGATATCCTCGTGGAGCGACGCGAGGGGCTGACCTATTTCCGGCTTGCTAGCCTGGAAGAAGACCTCTTGCATCTCACAGGAGTCAAGGTGGATGTCAGGACGGAGGGCGAGTTTTCCGCACGGACGATGGATCGCCTTAAACGGGACCTCCGCCCGCTGTGACGCCTCGGTATGAGCCCGCACTCGTCGATCGCATACTCTCACTCAGAGACTGGACCCTGCGTACGTCTCGGATCGTCGAAGGGCGAACATTCGAGGATATGGAGGCTGATCTCATCCTGCAGCTTGCCGTCGCGAAGGCGATCGAATGGACGGGCGAACTCAGCGGCCGGATCGTCAAGAAGTGGCCCGACTTCGTGCTCGACCATCCTGACATCGAGCTTAAGGGTGCGTATCTCATGCGCAATCGCCTGGCTCATGGCTACGAGACGGTCGATCTTTTGACGATGTGGGAAACGATAAGCATCGATATCAATCGCATGTCGGAGCGTCTGGCGGCGTTTCTGGCCACGATCGATGAGCAGTCGTAACTACACCGGCCCCTGGCGCCGCACCCCTGGACGTCTGTTCGGCACTGCGCTCGTCAGGCTGTACCAACTCACCTTTTCCTCCTTCGTGGGCGGCCATTGCAGGCATCTGCCGACCTGTTCGGAATATGCTTACGAGGCCATCGCTCGATATGGGATCGTGCGCGGTGGATGGCTGGCGGCAAAGCGCGTCGCGCGGTGCGGGCCGTTCGGGACGG
>JACMIV010000364.1 GCA_014380965.1 Rhizobiaceae bacterium
GGCGGTCCGAAGCGCGGGCCACGGAGCTGACGGGACATGCGGATCGTCGGCGGGCGGTTTCGCGGGCGCGCGCTGGCGAGCCCCAAGACGGATGCGATCCGGCCGACGACGGACCGCATTCGCGAGAGCCTCTTCAATATCCTTCTTCACGCCTATCCAGAAAGCCTTCAGGACGCGCGGGTGCTCGATCTCTTTTCCGGGACCGGCGCGCTCGGCCTCGAGGCGCTCTCGCGCGGCGCGCGCTACTGCCTCTTCGTCGAGGACGGGGTCGAGGGCAGGGGCCTTCTGCGCACCAATATCGAGGCATTCGGGCTGACGGGGGCGACGCGCATCTTCCGGCGCGACGCGACGCGGCTGGGGCCCGCCGGCGCTGTCGAGCCCTTCGACATCCTCTTTGCCGATCCTCCCTATGGACGGTCCCTCGGCGAGGCGGCGCTTCTGTCGGCGCTCGGGGAGGGCTGGCTCAAGCCGGGCGCCCTTGCGGTCGTCGAGGAGGCGGCGAGTGCAGCCTTCGCCGTTCCGCTGGGCTATGTCCTCGACGACGAGAGGGCGATGGGCGAGACGGTTCTGCGCGTTCTGCGCGTCCCCGTTTGAGGCCGAAGAATGGCCTGGAGCCTCGATGCCGCACCCGCTCGATGCCCACGGCACCCTAACAAAAACGTAATTGGCGCCGATTCCGACGATCCGCCATAGCTGGTTACAGTGTAACGCTTAAGACGCACGAGGACCTGCCGACGATGATCCCCTTTTTCAAGCGCGCCGCCGTTTCCGCTCTCGCCCTCTCGCTCGGCTTCTCCCCCGTCGCTTCCTTCGCCGAGACGGTGGTGGCAACGCCTCCCGTTGCGGGTACGGCAGCCACCCCGGCCGAACGTCTCGCGGAAGCCGAGGCGATGCGCCCGAAGAACGAGAGCTTCCTCTTGGAGAACGGGTTGCAGGTCGTCGTCCTGCCGGATCGCCGCGCACCGGTCGTCACGCAGATGGTCTGGAACAGAGCCGGCTCCGCGGACGAGGCGCCGGGCGTATCCGGCATCGCCCATTTCCTCGAGCATCTGATGTTCAAGGGGACGAAGACCCACCCCGCCGGCGCCTTCTCCAGCGCCATCTCCGACATCGGCGGCGAGGAGAACGCCTTCACCAGCTACGATTACACGGCCTACTACCAGCAGGTCCCGTCCGACGCGCTGGAGACGATGATGGCGTTCGAGGCCGACCGGATGGAGAATCTCGTCCTCTCCGACGAGGCCGTCCTCCCCGAGCGCGACGTGATCCTCGAAGAGCGCCGCCAGCGCATCGACAACGATCCCGGCTCCCAGCTCCAGGAGCAGATGCAGGCGGCTCTCTACCAGAACAGCCATTACGGCATCCCGATCATCGGATGGCGCCACGAGATGGAAGAGCTGTCGCGGGAAGACGCGATCGCCTGGTACGACACCTATTACACGCCGAACAACGCGACGCTCATCATTGCGGGCGACGTGACCACCGATGCGGTCCGCACGCTGGCGGAAAAGACCTTCGGCAAGGTGAAGCGCCGTGCCGAGCCGAAGGACCGCGCCGCCGAGCGCCCCGTCGAGGCGGAGCCGCTCGCCGCCCGCACCGTGACCCTCACGGACCCGAAGGTGACGCAGCCCTCGATGCAGCGCGTCTACCTCACGCCCTCCGACACGACGGCGGAGCCGGGGGAAGGGGAGGCGCTCGACGTTCTCTCCGACGTCCTCGGCGGCGGCACGACAAGCCGTCTCTATCGCGCGCTCGTCGTCGAGCAGGGGATCGCGGCCGGGGTCGGCGCCTACAATTCGGGCACGGCTCTCAAGGAGGGCGAGTTCGGCGTTTATGGCACGCCGCGCGGAACTGCCGACATCGGTGCCATCGAGGCGGGGATCGATGCGGAGCTGGCGAAGATCTTGAAGGACGGGATCACCGAGGCCGAACTCGAACGCGCCAAGAACCGCGTCCGCAAGGCGGTCGTCTACGAGCGCGACAGCCAGACCTCGCTCGCCCGCCGCTACGGCGCCGCGATCTCGACGGGCCGCACCATCGCCGATGTCGACTCCTATCCGGACCGGATCGAGACCGTCACGGTCGCGAGCGTCAACGCGGTCGCCCGGAAATATCTACAGCCGAAGCGCTCGGTGACGGGCTTTCTCCTGCCGTCGCCCGGCGCCGACACCCGTTCCTGATCCGATATCGAGGCTTTCGACGATGAACATGATCTCGCGATGCACCGGTGCGGCCGGCATGGCTCTGACCGTCTCCCTGTCCTTCGCCGCGCCCGCTGCTGCGGTCGAGATCCAGGAGGTAACGAGCCCGGGCGGCATCAGGGCGCTGCTGGTCGAGGACTACACCAATCCTCTCATCGCCGTGAACTTCGCCTTCAAGGGCGCCGGCACGACGGCTGACGCGCCGGGCAAGGAGGGCACAGGCAATCTCCTGACGGGCCTTCTCGACGAGGGTGCGGGCGAGATTGAAAGCCTTGCCTTCCAGGAGAAGCTGGACGAACTCGGCGTCAGCCTCAGCTACGACGCGAGCTACGACAACTTCACGGGCTCGTTCCGTACGCTCGTCGAGAATGAGGCCGAGGCGTTCGAGCTCCTTCGTCTGTCGATCAACGCGCCGCGTTTGGACGAGGAGCCGGTCGCCCGCATCCGCGCGCAGATCGAGACCGGCATCGTCGCTAGCGAGAATGATCCTGGAGAGCTGGCTTCCAAGGCCTGGCGACGGACCGTCTTTCCGGGCCATCCCTACTCCCGGCCGAGCGAAGGCACCGTCGACACGCTGAAATCGGTGACGAGAGAGGACCTCGAGAGCTTCCGCGCCAAGGGCTTCGGAAAGGATAATCTCGTCGTCGGCGTCGTCGGCGCTATCGATGCCGAGGCGCTCGGCGCCGAACTCGACGCCGTCTTCGGCGCGCTGCCTGCTGAGGCGGATCTCGCGGTCGTGCCGGAGGCGTCTCCGGTCACAGGCAAGACCGAAGCGGTGACGCTCGACGTGCCGCAGACGACGATCCAGTTCGCGCTGCCGGGCATCAAGCGCGAGGACGACGACTTCTTCGCCGCCTATCTCGTGAATCATGTGCTGGGTGGCGGCTCCTTCTCTTCGCGACTCTACCAGGAAATCCGGGAAAAGCGCGGCCTTGCCTACGGCGCCAACTCGTTTCTCGCCTCCTACGACCACTCCGCGGTGCTCGGCGCCTCGACCGCGACACGCGCGGACAAGGCGCAGGAGTCGATCGACATCATCCGCGCCGAAATGAAGCGTATGGCGAACGAAGGGCCGACGGAGGACGAACTCGCCAAGGCAAAGGCCTACGTGAAGGGCGCCTATGCCATCCAGAACCTTTCCTCGTCGCTGTCGATCGCCTCGACGCTGGTCGGCATCCAGCTCGACGATCTCGGCATCGACTATATCGACGAGCGCCAGAGGCTGATCGATGCCGTGACGATGGACGACGTACGCCGCATCGCCGGGCGCCTTCTTTCCGTCGATCCGACCGTCATCACCGTCGGCCCGGCAGGGTCCTGACGGCGATGACGGCCGACCTGCGGATCGGCCTTGCGCTCGGCGGCGGCGGGGCGCGGGGCATCGCCCATATCCACGTCCTTTCCGCGCTCGACGATCTCGGCGTGCGCCCCGCCCATATCGCCGGCTCGTCGATCGGGGCGATCATCGGCGCGGCCTATGCCGGCGGCATGTCGGGCCGCGATATCGAAGCTTTTGCGCTTCAGACGTTCGCGACCCCCCGCGCGCTCGCCGGCCGTCTCTGGGCAACGCGGCCGCCCAACTTCAAGGAATTCTGGGCCGACGGCGGCTTCCGGCTCGGCCAACTCAATGCAAAGCGCGTGCTTGCCGCGTTCCTGCCGCCGGTCTTCGCCCGGCGCTTCGAGGAGCTCACGATCCCTCTGACGGTCGTTGCGACCGACTTCTACGCCCGCCGCGAACTCGTCATTCGCACGGGCGACCTGATGAGCGCGCTTGCGGCCTCCGCGGCCCTGCCGGCGGTTTTTCGTCCGGTGCGGCGGGAAGGGCTCGTCCTCCTCGATGGCGGCATCTACTCGCCGCTGCCCTTCGACCTGCTCCGCGACATGGCCGACGCGATCGTCGCAGTCGACGTCAATGGCGGGCCCGAGGGCGATGGTTCCAGTCTGCCCGCACCCTTCCAGGCGATGGTTGGCGCGTCCCAGCTCATGCAGCAGGCGCTGATCGAGACGAAGTTGATGATCGACCCGCCCGACATTCTCTTTCGCCCGCCGGTGGCCCGCTTCGGCGTTCTCGACTTCATGCGCACCCGCACGATCTTGGCGGAAACGGTTTCCCTGCGTGAAGAGGCAAAGCATGCGATCGGCCGGCTCCTCGAGCGTCCGCACTTCGACGTCGAAGCGGCCATCGCCGCCCTTCAAGCGCACCGCTGACGGCAGCCACCCGGCGCGATGCCGCTTTGTCCTCTACCGCGTCGCCACTTCCTCCAGAAACCGCATCAGCCCTGTCTCCACCTGCGTCAGCCCCTCGCGCCGACGTCCCTTCAGAAGATCGGGGTCGAGCCGTTCCTCCTCATACGCGGTGACGATCTCGGGATGGACGTAGGAGGCGCGGGCGACGGCCGGCGTGTTTCGGAGAACCTGGCTCACCGAGCGCATGGCGGCGGCGATCGCTCTTTTTCGCTTGGAAGCGCTGTTGAGGTCGGTCCCGGCTTCTTGGATCAGGAACCGAAGAGCTTCGGCAGACCCGTGAAAGGTGCGAAAATCCTTTGCCGATACGCGAGCCTCGGCGGCTTCGCGAAGGTAGTCGTTGAGGAGCGTCGCCGTCAGGCGGCGTGGTTTCTTGGCACGCGGTTCCGGAAAGCTGAAAAGTCTCTTGTCCTTGAGTTTGCGTACGCGCGCGAGCGACTGCAGAAGCGGTTTGTCGGTAATCTCGATGACCTGCGCCTTACCGGACTTGCCGACGAACTTGAGCATCGCGCCGCGCTTCGTCAGGCGGATGTTGGATCTTTGAAGGGACGCAACGCCCCGGCCCCCGTCGGCGGCATATTTCTCGTGCCCCGGACGCATGGCTTCGAGGTCGACGAGCCGGGCCGCGATGGCGGCAGTGGCGCGGCGATCGATGATCTTGCGTCGCATGTCCTTGGCGATGCGCCGCCGGAGCTTCGGCAAAGAGCGCCCGAAGCGCATCAGGCGCTCCGTCTTCAGCGCGTTGCGCACGTTCACCCAGAGATCGTGGTAGCGATATTGCAGCCGGCCTTTTTCGTCCCGCCCGATCGCCTGGATGTGTCCGTTCTCCTCGATGCAGATCCGAACATCTGACCAGGCGGGCGGTATCACCATGGCTTGAACCCGTTCGGCAACCCGAGGATCGGCGATCTCCTCGCCATGGGTGAAACAGATCTGGTGCTTGTCGTCGACCATCATGCGCTCGATCCCGAAATCCTTCGGATCGACCATCACGAGACCCAGGGTCTCGGCTTGGAGGGCAAGGCGCTTGTTCATGGACAGGATCGTTTCGGCTGCGGATGTCGAGAACGTCTTGAACGGCTGTCTCTGCCGCGAAGTTCCTGTTGGATACCTGCGACCAAACTGCGGAGCCGGCCATGCTCTGCCTGCGGGAACGTCGCTACGCCCGTCCGCATTCGTCAGCCAGGATCAACGCTGAGCGCAGGCAAAGGAGAAGACGAGATGACGAAGTTTCGTAAGGGCCAGAAAGTCGAGTGGAAGTGGGGACAGGGAACCGCCGAGGGCAAGATCGCCGAGAGCTTTACCGAGAAGGTGACCCGCACCATCAAGGGCAAGGAGATCACCCGCAACGCC
>JACMIV010000365.1 GCA_014380965.1 Rhizobiaceae bacterium
CATCGGAAATCGGCGTCACGCCGGAAGCGCTCTATCGTGAGCTTGCCCGGCGACGAACGAGCGCCGCGCGCCCCACTGACGCCCGCGCCTCAGACGTGCTGGCCGCCGTTGATCTGGATCTCGGCGCCCGAAACATAGGACGAACCGGATTCGCAGAGAAAGTGGATGACGTCGGCGACCTCCGAGGTCTGGCCGAGCCGGCGCAACGGAATGTTCTCGATCATCTTTTCCGTGCCGGGCGACAGGATCGCGGTGTCGATCTCGCCCGGCGCGATGGCGTTGACGCGGATGCCGGCGGGGCCGAAATCCGCCGCCATCTCGCGCGTCAGCGAAGCGAGCGCCGCCTTCGAGGTCGCATAGGCGGTCCCGGCAAAGGGGTGGACGCGGCCGCCCGCGATCGAGGTGACGCTGACGATCGAGCCTTGCGCCTTGGAGAGTTCCTTGAACAGCCCGCGGGCGAGCATGATCGGCGCGAAGAAGTTCACCTGGAAAACGTCGCGCCACATGTGCATCGGCGTCTTGATCGAGTCGAGCCGCGAGCCGCCCTCGCCCTTCGGCGAGATCGCCGCATTGTTGACGAGGGCAGACAAGCTCGACCCGTTCGCCTCAAGCCGGCGCCGGATTTCCGAGATCGCGAAGCCGACGTCCTCGGGATCGGAAAGGTCGACCTGGATGTGATCCTCGGCGCCCGCAGGCCACGGGCAATCTTCCGCGAAGGCCTGGCGCGAGCAGGTGATGACCCGCCAGCCCTCGCGCGAGAAGCGCTTCACCGTCGCATGGCCGATGCCGCGTGAAGCGCCGGTGAGGACGATGGCCTTGCGCGTGTCGGTGTGTTCGTCGGCCATGAATGATGTCCCCTCGCGTCTTCGTCACGCCTTCTTCGACACGCACCCATCGCCCGGACGACGCTTGGCGCCTGCCGAAACGCTCATCACGTTGCGGTCAGTGCCGCCGCGCAATGCACATCCGGCATTGCTTTCGGGGCGCGCGTTCGTTCACTTACGGCTTCGTGCGCCGAATGTCCCGGCGATTTAGCAGAAGCGCGATCGATCGGACCAGTCCTCGATGAAAAACTTGTCTCGGGCACTCCAGTTTTCACTCGCCCTCGGCCTCGCCATGGCGGCGCCGGTCCTTCCGGCCCATGCTCAGACGAACCCTGCCTGGCAGGCGACGCTCGACGAGGCGCGCGGCCAGACGGTCTACTTCAACGCCTGGGGCGGTTCGGAAAGCATCAACGCCTATCTCGGATGGGCCGCCGAACGGCTCGCCGCCGACCATGGGGTCGCCTTGCAGCACGTGAAGCTCGACGATACGGCGAAGGCGGTGGCCGCGGTCGTGGCAGAAAAGGCCGCCGGACGCGACACCGGCGGCTCGGTCGATCTCGTCTGGATCAACGGCGAGAACTTCGCCGCCATGAAGGACCAGGGTCTTCTCGGCGAGGGCTTTGCGACCGATCTTCCGAACTGGGCCTACGTCGACACCGCCAACAAGCCGACCGTCCTCACCGACTTCACCATTGCGACCGAAGGGCAGGAATCGCCCTGGGGCATGGCCAAGCTCGTCTTCTTCACCGACACCGCCGTAACCGGCGACCTCGCCGCGATGCCGAAGACGTCGGCCGAACTGCTCGCCTGGGCGAAGGCCCATCCCGGTCGCTTCGCCTATCCCGCCCCGCCGGATTTCGTCGGCACGAGCTTTCTGAAGCAGGTGCTCTTCGAGACGATCGCCGATCCGATGGTCTTGCAGAAGCCTGTCGAGGAGGCGCGCTTCACCGAAACGGTCGCGCCCCTCTTCGCCTATCTCGACGCCCTGACGCCTTCGCTCTGGCGCCAGGGTCGCGCCTTTCCGCAGAACTATCCTGCCCTGAAGCAGCTTCTGGCCGACGGCGAGCTTGCGGTGATCTTCGCCTTCAATCCGGCCGAAGCCTCGAACGGCATCGCGGCGGGCGAGCTGCCGGACACCGTGCGCTCCTTCACCTTCCCGGCGGGCACGCTCGGCAACACGCATTTCGTCGCGATCCCCTTCAACGCGAATGCGCGGGCGGGGGCGAAGGTCGTCGCCAACTTCCTCCTGTCGCCGGAGGCGCAGGCCCGCAAGGAGGACCCGGCCGTCTGGGGCGATCCGACGGTGCTCGCCATGGACAAGCTCCCCGAAGCCGATCGCGCCGCCTTCGCCGCCATCGACCGGGGTTTGGCCACGCTCTCGCCGGAGGAGCTCGGCCCCGTCCTGCCGGAGCCGCATCCGACATGGATGGTGCGGATCGAGGCGGAATGGCTGAAGCGGTATGGGTCGTGAGTGGGATCGAAACGGTCGCCGATTATATGTACGTTATCGCGTACGGAAGTATGATCGCTGAGGGAAGACTTCACAGTTGAGCCATGTGAACTTCACCGAGTTGCGGACCAACATGGCGGCGCATTTCGATAAGGTCGTATCAGATCGCACGGAACTGGTCGTGACGCGTCGAAATCACGAGTCCGTCGTCATCCTGCCGCGGTCGGAATGGGAAGGCATGCGTGAAACGTTGCATCTTCTTGGAGCGCCGGCGAATGCCGATCATCTGCGCCGCTCGATCCGGTCCTACGAAGAGGGCCGGGCAACCGAACAGGAACTCGTCGATCCGTGAGGCTGCTGTTCACGCCGGAAGCCTGGGAGGTCTACAGGTTTTGGGTGGATGCCGATCGCGACACGCCGAAGCGATTGAACGACGTGATCGAGAATGCCCGGCGGACGCCCTTCGTGGGAATCGGGAAGCCGGAGCCGCTGAAAGGCGAATTCTCTGGGTGGTGGTCCCGGCGGATCACCCGTGAACATCGTCTAGTCTACAAGGTCGAGGGGAGCGGCGAGTTGCAGACGCTTGTGGTGGCGAGTTGCCGCTTTCACTATTTCGAGCCTTGATGTCTTGACGACGGACGAGCCCATGGTCGCTCGCACCCCGAGCCCCGCCATCCTTCCCCTCCTCCTCGCACTCCTCATCGCCGCCCCCGTCGCGGTCGGCCTTGCCGGTGCGATCCTCCCCGCCTTCGGATACCTTCCGGCCCTCGGCGGAACCGTCGTCTCGCTCCAGCCTTTCCGCGATCTCCTCGCCGTCCCCGGTCTCCTGACCTCCGCCGCGCTCGGCCTCGTGTCGGGGCTTGCGACGACGCTCCTCTCGGTCCTCTCGGTGCTCCTCTTCGCC
>JACMIV010000366.1 GCA_014380965.1 Rhizobiaceae bacterium
ACGCGGCCGCCCAGCCCGCGACGACCTCGGAGGCTCGGCGGATCGGATTGCTGGCCCTGACGATCGAGACCGTGTCCGCCACGATGCCGACGACCATCAGGACCCGGCCCGCATAGCGGAAGTAGCGCGCACCGTGATAGAGCGCTGCGGCGCCGGGACCGGCCGGCTGGTGGTTGCCGATGCCGAACTGTGCGTTGGTCCCGCTCTGGTTCCAATGATAGTTGATGGTGTTCGTCGCTTTGTTGAAGCCGTAGTCGAGACGCAGGTGGCGTTTTCCGGTCGGATCCTGGATGAACAGCGTCGAGGTGCTGCCGCTTTTCGGCACGAAGCCGCGCGGCTTGAACTCGACGGCGAGCCGGTTCGATCCCGGCACCGGTATACGCACGACGCTGGCCTGCCCTATCGCGTAAGGAACAGCACCGTTCATTGGAATGTCGGAAGTCTCGTTCGCCATATTCTCACCCGTCATGATGGAATGCCGAAATGACGCTATGTCATCGGAACCATCCCGGCAAGTTGTCATCCTCTATCAATACTTCGTCAGAAGCGCGGAGCGTCCCGGTATATCGTGTTCACTGAATTTATACTATTTTAGGTCCGGTCCGGTCTCTTCCCCTTCCACCACGCCCCGCTTCTCCAGCCAGTTCGCGATCATCCACCACATAAGCGCCCAGGCCGATCCCGCGGCCCAGCCGGCCATGACATCCGTTGGCCAGTGTACGCCGAGATAGACGCGGCTCATGCCGATGACGATGGTGAGGAGGGTGGCGACCGACAGGATGTAGAGCTTCACACGCCGGCGCGTCTGGACGCGTGCCAGGAGGACCGCGAGGGTCAGGTAGACGACGGCCGAGAGCATTGCATGGCCGCTCGGGAAGCTGGCGGTATAGGTGATCGAGCCGTGCGGCACGAGATCGGGGCGAGGGCGGTCGAAGCCGGTCTTCAGAAGCGTCGACATCAGGAAGCCGCTGAAGACGGCCGTCACCATCAGGAACAGCGAGCGATGCTTGCCTTCGATCCACAGGAAGCCGGCCGCGGCAAGGGTGACGAGCGTCAGGATGCCGATGCCGCCGAGCCCGGTCACGTCGCGCACCATCTCGCGCAGCCATCCCGGCCCGTATGGGTTGGCAGGGTCGGTCGCATCGCGCAGCGCGAGGAGCAGCCAGGTATCGAAGGCGTGCGTTTCGCCTTCCATCATCTCGTCGGCAAGGACCGCAAAGCCCCAGATCGCCGCGGCGACCAACAAAAGGCGTAACGCGGTCCAGCCTTCGACGTGGCGGGAAGTCCAGCGGGCGAGGGGGCGCGGATCGATCAGGCGTCTCGAAATGGGCGGCATGGGGCTCCAACAAAGCAGTCAAACGATCATCGGACGCAGCGGTCCGCAGTATACGCGGCGGGGTCTGTCACCGTATCGAGATGACGAGTATAGGGCGCCGCGGGCGCAACGTCCTCATGCCCGCCCAAGCCTGCGCCGGATCGTCATGTTTTCGCTGCGAAACCGAGAGGAATGCCGTCCCGATGAACCCGATCGCTGCCAATGACGCGCTCGTCCTCGTCGACGTCCAGATCGATTTCTGCCCCGGAGGCGCGCTCGCCGTGCCGGACGGGGATGCCGTCGTGCCGCTCTGCAACGCGCTGGCACGCCGCTTCGGGACCGTCGTCACGACGCAGGACTTCCACCCCGCGGGGCATGTCTCCTTCGCCTCGACCCATGGCCAAGAGCCCTTTTCCGAGATGGTCGTCGAATACGGGACGCAGGTCCTTTGGCCCGATCACTGCGTCGCCGGTACTCGTGGCGCAGAGTTCCATCCTGATCTCGACCTCAACCTCGTCCAGGCGATCCTGCGCAAGGGCTTCCGGGCGGAGATCGACAGCTATTCCGGCTTCGTCGAGGCCGACCAGCAAACCTCGACGGGACTTGCGGCCTATCTCAGGGAGCGCGGCGTCCGGCGCATCTTCGTCGCCGGCCTCGCTTTGGATTTCTGCGTCGCCTGGACTGCGCTCGACGCTCGTGCGGCGGGTTTCGAGGTGGTCGTCCTCGAGGATGCCTGCCGGGCGATCGACCTCGGCGGATCGGTGCAGAAGGCGCGGGCGGATTTCGACACGGTGGGGATCGTCGTCGCCCGCACGCGCGACATCCAACAGAGGTAGTGAGCGGGGTAGCGCCTACCAGCCCTGCGTCCCCGGCGGGCCTTTGAAGGGACCTGCGACGTGGCGCGTGATCCAGCCGCCGTAGAAATCCCCCTCCTGTGGTGTCACGCGTTCCCCATCGAGGAAACACGCGTCGACGCGGCCGGCATAGAAGGCGAGGAAGTCGGTAACGTCCGCAAAATCCGGGGTCGGGCGCGGGTAGGACCAGGCGGCATCCCGCGCGACCCGCGTTCCCAAGACGAGGTCGTGATAGACTGCGCCACCCTTCCATTCGCAGAGCGTTCGCCTGGAGGCGGGAACGAGAAGCCCGAGATCCACGTCGGCCGGCGGGATGTAATAAGAGGGTGGATGGCTGGTCTCGATCGCCCGAAATGCTCTCGTCGTCTCGGCGACGATGCGCCCGGCGAATTCGACCCGGATGGAGAAGGATACGGGTTCTAACCGCGCCGGGCGGGGATACTCCCAGACGCTTTCTTGGCCGAGTCCTGGCAAAAGGGCAGTGGGGCGCGTGCTCATGGAAAGAATGTGGTGCGCGCCCGGCCGCCGGCCAGTGCGGCGTGCTGCCCCGCATCGCGAGCCCCAGCGGATGAAACGGCCTGCGAAGCGCCGGATTCATCTTGTCAGAAAATTTCTCTAAGCCGTTTATAAATATAAGATTTCACTTTTTTCGCTCCAAGCGGCATCGCCGTTCCGGCTTCCGGGCCAGAACGGCGGGGGGATCGTGGGAGGCGAAGGGGACGCCTGTTGACCCGTTATGCGCGATCAGCCATCGTCAGTCTTACAGAGGATCGAAGGCGCAGATCGGCCGCTGCGGGCTAGGACGATCGGCGAAAGGCGCCCGGCAGAGGCGTGGTCGATCGGGAGGAACGGCATGAGCTTGGACTTGAGGCGAGCCATCGCGCTCGCCTGTCTCGTGGGAGCTTCAATGACGACCGCAGCCGATGCGGACGAGATCGTCGTCGCCTCCGGCGCGATCGGGACGGACCTCGTCGAACTCGCCGCCCAGTTCGATGCGTTCACGGAGCAGTCCGGCCACACGGTGAAGCTCGTCTCGATGCCGGCTTCGACCTCGGAGCAGTTCGGTCAGTACCGTCTCTGGCTCGCCGCCCGCAACCCCGATGTCGACATCTACCGCACCGACGTGATCTGGGCGCCGCAGCTCGCACGGCACTTCGTCGATCTGAAGGAACCGCTGGCGGACGTCATCCCCAATCATTTCCCGGCCATCATCGAAAGCCAGATGGTCGAAGGCCGGCTGGTCGCTGCTCCCATGTATACGGATGCGCCGGCACTCTATTATCGTAAAGACCTTCTCGAGAAGCACGGCAAGAAGCCGCCGGAGACCTGGGACGAACTGACGGCGATTGCGGTCGAAATCCAAGAGAAGGAACGCGCCGAGGGGCAGAGTCAGCTCTGGGGGTTTCTTTTCCAGGGCGCAGCCTACGAGGGGCTGACCTGCGACGCGCTCGAATGGATCGTCTCCAGCGGTGGCGGGAAGATCGTCGAAGAAGACGGCAGCATCTCCGTGAACAACCCGCAGGCCGCTGCGGCCCTGACGAGGGCTCAATCCTGGATCGGATCGATCTCGCCCGGCGGCACTCTTGCCTATAAGGAAGAGGACACGCGCGGCGTCTGGCAGGCAGGCAATGCCGTTTTCATGCGCAACTGGCCTTATGCCTATGCGCTCGGCAACGGTACGGACAGCCCGATCCGCGGGAAGTTCGACGTGACGACGCTCCCCGTCGGCGCCGAAGGGCAAAGCTCGGCGGCGACGCTTGGAGGCTGGAACCTCGCGGTGTCCGAGTATTCCGAGCACAGGCAGGCCGCGATCGAGCTCGTCCGCTACATGACGGGCGAAGAGGCGCAGAAGTACCGTGCCATCCAGAACTCCCGCCTTCCGACGCTGATGAGCCTCTACGAAGATGCCGAGATTGCCGAGAAGCAGCCGCTGATCCCGCGATGGCAGGAGGTGTTCCTCAACGCCGTCCCGCGCCCCTCCGCGGCGACGAAGGGCAGCTACAACGAGATGTCGTCGGAGTTCTGGACGGCGGTCAACAACACGCTCGCCGGGCGGGGGACGGCCGAGGAGAACCTGAAGCGGCTGGAAGCGCGCCTGACGCGGCTGAAGCGGGACGGATGGAAATGAGGGCGGCGATGATGGTGTCCGATCGAAATCTGACGCCATCACCGCCCTCTATCCTCCCAAGCTTTTGTCGATGGGCGGACATTTCCCCCTCGAGGCGGGAGATCGGCCAACCGCAGGCGGCCGAGAGAGTGATCTCCCCCCTTGAGGAGGAGATGCCGGCAGGCACACGGGGCTGCGTCGGGCGAACGGCGATCACGCTCGCGGCGCCGACTCTCGCCGTCTGCAGCGGAGGCTGACCACCATGGCCGACACCACGATCGCCTCTCCCTCCGTCTCTGTGGCAGGGCGCCGCGCCGCGCGCTCGCAACTCAACAGCCAGCGCATCCGCTCCGCCTGGCTCTTCCTCGCACCGATGCTTCTCGTCCTTGCGGTGGCCGCCGGCTGGCCGCTGCTGCGCACGATCTGGTTCGGCTTTACGGACGCGAAGATCGATACGATCGAGGAGGCGAGCTTCGTCGGCATCCGGAACTATCTGGAATGGGTCGACTACGGCGACGGAACCGGCGAATATTTTGGTCTTCTCGCGGAGGTCGG
The DNA here is from genome assembly GCA_014380965.1 of Rhizobiaceae bacterium. Taxonomy (GTDB): domain Bacteria; phylum Pseudomonadota; class Alphaproteobacteria; order Rhizobiales; family Rhizobiaceae; genus Plantimonas. The sequence continues at coordinate 4,832 of JACMIV010000366.1, forward strand.
CTGGTGGCGGGCTGTCTGGAACACCGTCTGGTTCACGGTCGTCTCGGTCGGCCTCGAAACCCTCTTCGGCCTCGTCATTGCCCTTGTCCTCGACGCGCAATTTGCCGGACGCGGGCTGGTGCGCGCTGCCGTGCTGATCCCCTGGGCGATCCCGACGATCGTGTCGGCGAAGATGTGGGCCTGGATGATGCACGACCAGTTCGGCATCCTCAACGACATGCTGATGGGCGTCGGCCTCATCGCCGCGCCGATCGCTTGGACTGCCTCGCCGGACACGGCGATGTGGGCCGTGGTCATCGTCGACGTCTGGAAGACGACGCCGTTCATGGCGCTGCTGATCCTTGCCGGCCTCCAGATGGTGCCCGGCGACATCTACGAAGCGGCGAAGATCGACGGGGTCCACCCCGTCAAGGTGTTCTTCAAGTTGACGCTTCCCTTGATCCGCCCGGCGCTGATGGTCGCGGTGATCTTTCGCGCGCTCGACTCGCTTCGCGTCTTCGACCTCATCTACGTCCTGACGCCGGCGAACGAAGAGACGCGGACGATGAGCGTCTTTGCGCAGGAAAATCTCATCCAGTTCAACAACTTCGCCTACGGCTCGGCGGCGTCGACGCTGCTCTTCCTTATCATTGCGATGATCACGATCCTCTACCTCAAGCTCGGCCGTGTCGACCTCGAAGGGAGGAGGTGAGCCATGAAGATGCTGAAAGCCATCGCCTTCTACGCACTTGTCGCAATCATCGTGGCGCAGGCCGTGTTCCCGTTCTACTACGCGATACTGACCTCGTTGAAGTCGGGGCAGGAGATCTTTACCGTCAACTACTGGCCGACTTCGTTCTCCCTCGCGAACTACGCCTCTGTCCTTGGCACCGGCTCCTTCGCGCTGAACATCCTCAACTCTCTCCTCGTCGCGACGACGGTGGTCGGCATTTCGCTGCTCCTCGGTGTTACCGCCGCCTTCGCGCTGTCGCGCATTCCGTTCAAGGGACGCGGCCTGCTCCTCCTCACGATCCTTTCCGTTTCGATGTTTCCGCAGATCGCCGTGCTCGCGGGCCTCTTCGAGATCGTGCGGGCCTTCGGCATCTACAATTCGCCGCTGGCGCTGATCTTCTCCTACATGATCTTCACGCTGCCCTTCACCGTCTGGGTGCTGACGACTTTCATGCGCGACCTCCCCGTCGAGATCGAGGAGGCCGCGATCGTCGACGGGGCGAGCCCCTGGGAGATCGTCACACGCGTGTTCCTGCCGCTGATGTGGCCAGCCATGGTGACGACGGGCCTTCTCGCCTTCATCGCCGCATGGAACGAGTTCCTCTTCGCACTGACCTTCGTGTCGAACGACGAGCAGCGCACCGTGCCGGTGGCCATCGCGCTTCTGTCGGGATCGAGCGACTTCGAGGTGCCTTGGGGGCTGATCATGGCGGCCTCCGTGATCGTCACCGTGCCCCTGATCGCGCTCGTTCTTATTTTCCAACGCAAGATCGTGTCTGGCTTGACGGCTGGCGGCGTGAAGGGTTGAGGCAGGGACCGTCATTGCCGGCAAAGACGAATTTCCATTCCGAGACCCGCTCATGACACTTTCGACCGGACCCTTGCGCCCGATCTTCTCCAAGGCCGAAAGGCCCGATTGGTGGCGGGGGGCGGTGATCTACCAGATCTACCCCCGCTCCTTCCAGGACGACAACGGCGACGGCATCGGTGACCTCAAGGGCATCGCGCGGCGGCTTGGCCATGTCGCCGAGCTCGGCGCCGACGCGGTCTGGCTGTCGCCCTTCTTCACCTCGCCGATGAAGGATTTCGGTTACGACATCTCCGACTACCGCGGCGTCGATCCGATCTTCGGGACGCTCGCCGACTTCGACGCGCTCATCGTCGAGGCCCATCGTCTCGGGCTGAAGTTGATGATCGATCAGGTCCTCAGCCACACCTCCGACCAGCATCCCTGGTTTGCCGAGAGCCGGCGTTCGCGGGACGACCCCAAGGCCGATTGGTACGTTTGGGCAAATGCCAAGCCCGACGGGACGCCGCCGACGAACTGGCTGTCGATCTTCGGAGGCAGCTCCTGGGAATGGGACACTCGGCGCTCCCAATACTATCTGCACAACTTCCTCGTCTCTCAGCCCGATCTCAACTTCCACCATCCAGAGGTCCAGGACGCGCTGCTGGCCGACGTCGCCTTCTGGCTGGACCGGGGCGTCGACGGCTTCCGGCTCGACACCGTCAATTTCTACTTTCACGATGCGCAGCTGAGGAACAATCCGTCGAACCCCGGCCAACTCGGCGCCGAGACCCCCGCGCTGAACCCCTATTCCTGGCAGTTTCACGACTTCGACAAGAACCGGCCGGAGGTCGTCGGCTTCCTCGAACGGTTCCGGACGGTTCTCGACCGCTATCCGGGGTCCGCTGCGGTCGGCGAGATCGGCGAGGGGGAGCGGGCGTTGGGGCTCATGGGAGAGTACACCGCCGGCGAGTCGCGTCTCCACATGTGCTACACGTTCGACCTGCTGGGGCCCGCTTTTGCGAAGGATTATCTTGACGCGCGCATTCGGCGCTTCGAGGCAGAGGCGGGGACGAGTTGGCCGTGCTGGGCCTTTTCCAACCACGACGTCGTGCGCCACGTCTCGCGATTCACCAGCCCAGGCCTCGATCCCGTCGCGGTGGCGAAGCTTTCCGCAAACCTCATCCTGTCGATGCGCGGTTCGGTCTGCCTCTATCAGGGTGAGGAACTCGGCTTGATGGAAGCGGACCTCGCCTTCGAGGATCTGGTCGACCCTTATGGCATCACCTTCTGGCCGGAGTTCAAGGGCCGCGACGGGTGCCGGACGCCGATGCCCTGGGGTGCGGGTGACGCTCGTGCAGGGTTCTCCGCGGCGGAAAAATCGTGGCTCCCCGTCCCGGCCGAGCATCTCGCCGCCTCGGTCGAGGCGCAGGCGCTCGATGAGACGTCTGTCCTTGCGCACTACCGGCGGATGCTCGCCTTCCGCACCCACGAGGCGGCGATGCGAATGGGCACGATCACCTTCCTGGAATCGCCGGACGACGTCCTCGCCTTCCGGCGCGACCATGGCAACGAAGCGATCCTGTGTGTCTTCCATCTCGGGGCCGGCCCGGCGGAAATGCCCGTCCCGGACGGACTGGCGCTGACGCCGGTAAAATCGCTCGGCGTCGCCGGGCGGCTCGAGGATCGCCGGATCGTCCTGCCGGGCCTCAGCGCCTTCTTCGCACAGATCGACTGAATGGGAGCAAACGACATGGCTAACCTGAAGCTGACCGATGTGCGCAAGTCCTTCGGGGCCGTGGAGGTCCTGAAGGGCATCGATCTCGACATTCGATCGGGCGAATTCGTCGTCTTCGTCGGCCCGTCCGGCTGCGGCAAGTCCACGCTGCTGCGCCTGATAGCAGGCCTTGAAGAAATTTCGTCCGGCACGTTCGAGATCGACGGCGTGGTGGTGAACGACTTGCCGCCGAAGAAGCGCGGCATCGCGATGGTCTTCCAGTCCTATGCGCTCTACCCGCATATGAGCGTCTACGTCAACATGGCCTTTGGACTTACGCTGGCGAAATCAGG
>JACMIV010000367.1 GCA_014380965.1 Rhizobiaceae bacterium
GTCTTTCGTGAAGAACTCGACCTGGTTCAGATACTCGGCCCAGGTCTCCGGCACGCGCAGTTCCGTGCCGTACTTCGCCTGGAAGTCGGCCTTGTTCTTCTCGTCGTTGAACCAGTCGTAACGGAACCAGTAAAGGTTCGCGAACTGCTGGGTCGGGAGCTGGTAGAGCTTGCCGTCCGGCGCGCTGGTGAAGGACGTGCCGACGAAATCGGCGATGTCGAGCGTCGGCGAGGTCACGTCCTTGCCTTCCGCCGCCATCCAGTCGGTCAGGTTGCGGACCTGATTGTAGCGCCAATGGGTGCCGATGAGGTCGGAATCGTTGACATAGGCATCGTAAATGTTCTCGCCCGACTGCATCTGCGTCTGCAGCTTCTCGACGACGTCGCCCTCGCCGATGAGGTCGTGCGTGACCTTGATACCGGTGATCGCGGTGAAGGCGGGCGCCAGCACCTTCGATTCATACTCGTGCGTGGCGATCGTCTCGGAGACGACCTTGATGTCCATCCCGGCGAAGGGCTTGGCCGCATCGACGAACCACTGCATCTCCGCTTCCTGCGCGGTGCGGTCGATCGACGAGAGTTCCTTGACCTCGGCGTCGAGGAACGTCTTCGCCGCGTCCATGTCGGCGAAGGCCGGGCCCGAGCCGATCGCAATCGCGATCGCCGCGGCCGATACCATCCATTGAGTCTTCATGACGAGGGTCTCCTCCCAGAGAGAAACGGCCGGTCGAACGTGAGGCGCGTTCCGCGTCGACCGGCCGAGGTCGCGCGCGCCGTATCTCGCCCGAGGGGTGCCCGAGGCGAAGGAGAAGCCGCCTCAGACGAGGCGGAAGACGAGAACCGCCCAGGCGAGGCAGACAAGCAGCGCATACCAGAGCGACAGTTCCGTCGACGCCAGCCAGCCGAGGCAGATGAAGGCCGAGCCGAGCAGCGACAGGAACAACCGGTCCCCCCGTGTCGTCTCGAAGCGCAGGATGCCGAAGCGCGGATTGCCGCCGGGCGAGACGTATTCCCAGACGCCCATCATCGCGATGAGACCGAAGATCGTGAGGAAGAAGATCGCGGTCGGCCAAGTCCAGGCCATCCAGGTGAGGTCGATCATCGGGACTTCCTTCCAGAAGTCTGGCGGTCGGTATGGGCATCCGCTATAACGCAAACGTCGGATACGCTATAGCGGAGCGCGGGATGGACGTGATCTACCGGCCTGCGGCGGACAAAGCGATCAGTCGTATGCCGCCGCGGGACAGGGATGCGTTGAAGGACAAGCTTATCCGGTTTGCCGAAACCCGCACCGGCGACGTCATCAAGATGGCGGGTTCCGATCAATGGCGGCTGCGCCATGGCGATTGGCGAGCCATTCTGACCATCGAAAACAACGTTATCGTCGTTCGCGTTGCGCATCGGCGCGAGGTCTATCGATAGGAGTGTTCCATGAACGAGGCGTTGACACTCAAGGGTGAAGCGATGATCGTCATGACGCGGGCGGAATACGACGCTCTCGTCGAGGATATCGGCGACATCGCCATCGCGGAACAGGCGATGATGCATGACGATGGGGCTCCGAGCATGCCCAGCGAACTTGCTCATGCTGTCTGGGACGGCAAGCTTCACCCGCTTGCGGCGTGGCGTCAGGCGGTTGGACTGACGCAGGCGGACTTGGCGGAGAAGTCGGGCGTGAGAGCTGCGACGATCAGCGACATCGAGGGTGGAAAGATCGACCCGCGTCTGTCGACGCTGAAGGCTTTGGCAGCTGCGCTGAAATTGGATATCGAATCCATCATCGACTGACATCACACCCTCCCCAGGGCAAAGCCCTTGGCGATGTAGTTGCGCACGAACCAGATGACGATCGCGCCGGGGATGATCGTGAGGACGCCCGCGGCGGCCAGCACGCCCCAGTCCATGCCGGACGCGGAGACCGTGCGCGTCATGATCGCGGAGATGGGCTTGGCGTCCGTCACGGTCAGCGTGCGGGCGATGAGGAGCTCGACCCACGAGAACATGAAGCAGA
>JACMIV010000368.1 GCA_014380965.1 Rhizobiaceae bacterium
GGCTCGACTATAACGGCTACCGGCTGGTGACGAAGCCCGCCAAGGAATTCACCGATGCGAGCGGCCGGCGCAAGGTGAAGGGCAACATGGACATCGAGCTCGCGGTCGATGCGATGGAGCTTTCCGACACGGTCGACCACTTCGTGCTCTTCTCCGGCGACGGAGACTTCCGCTCGCTGGTGGAGGCGCTGCAGCGCAAGGGGCGCAAGGTCTCGGTCGTCTCGACCCTGTCGACCAACCCGCCGATGATTTCCGACGATCTGCGCCGGCAGGCCGACCACTTCATCGACCTCGTCAGCCTTCGGACCGAGATCGGGCGGAGCGCTGCGGAGCGCGAAGCGCGGCTTGCGCGACGGGCCGAGGCGGAAGCAGAGCACGAGACGGACGGCGACGCGGAGTATTGAGGCTCGCCGTGTCCGAAGCGGTAGTCGACACCGAAAAGCCGGGGCCCGACTGCCCGCTCTGCCCAAGGCTCGTCGCCTATCGCGACGCGCTGCGCGCGAAGGAGCCGGACTGGCACAACGCGCCCGTTCCCGAGTTTCTGCCGCAAGGCGGGCGACCGGCCGTCAAGCTCTTCATCGTCGGGCTCGCACCCGGCGTGCGCGGCGCGAACCGGACGGGGCGCCCCTTCACAGGCGACTATGCCGGCGACCTCCTCTACCGGACTCTCGCCGCTTTCGGCTTTTCCAACGATCTGTTCGACGCACGGCCGGACGACGGGCTCGAACTCTACGAGACCGCCATCGTCAACGCCGTGCGCTGCGTTCCCCCCGAGAACAAGCCGACGCCCGCCGAGATCAACACCTGCAGGCGTTTCCTCACGTCGGCAGTCGAGACTTTCGAGAACCGTGTGGCCATCGTGACGCTCGGCCGGATCGCACACGACTCGACCCTGCGCGCCCTCGGCGTGAAACTCAGCGCTGCGCCCTTCAGTCATGGCGGAATCCACAGCGTCGCCGGCATCCGCATCGCTTCCAGCTACCACTGCTCACGCTACAACACGAACACGGGGCGTCTTACGGAAGAGATGTTCCGGAACGTCTTCGCGGGGGTGGCGGCATATCTTTCCGGCTCGGGAGACTGATGAGACGCGTCAACCAGATCGTTCGCCACTACCGCGGTGGTGCTGCGCACGCAGGATCTCCACAACATCGCTCGCATTCCGATCCGGCGGAAAAACCGGGTAGAATACCCTCTCGATCGCCCCGTCCCTGACGATCATCGTCAGGCGTTTCAACAACGTCTCGCCGTCCGCCTCGAACGTCGGCAGGTCGAGCATGTCGGCGAGCTCGCCATGTGCGTCCGACAGAAGCGCGAAGGGCAAATGAAGGCGCTCGGCGGCTTCCCTTTGGTAGGCCGTCGTCTGCGCCGAGATGCCGTAGACATGGGCGACGCCCAGCGCGGAGAGTTCCGCGAAATGATCGCGGAAGGCGCAGGCTTGCGGGGTGCAGCCCCGTGCGCCCGGGATCTCGTTCCAGCCGCCGGGCAAGGGCGCGCCAGGTCGGCCGGTCATCGGATAGAAGTAGAGGACGGCAAGGCCCTGGAGGTGTCCGAGATCAACGCTGCCGCCGCCGGTCGAGGGCAGCGCGACGAAGGGCAGCCGCATTCCCGGAAGATGCGACGCTCCGCCGTCGTCGATGGGCGCCTCCAGTCCCGAAGGCAGTTTCGTCAGATCGGTCATCGCAGCCTCCCTCTTCCCACGCTACCGTCGTTCCAAAGGCGCGGTTTTTCAAGCCGGAGGAGCGCAAGCGTCGGGACGAGAGAAAGTCAGGACGCGATCTGCAGGAGGTCGTCGGCGTCGCGCCGCTGCCGCTCGGGTCTGCCGGTCAGGTAGCCCTGGACTGCATCGCATCCGAGAGCGGCGAGCAGTTCGAGCTGGTCGGCGGTCTCGACCCCCTCGCCGAGTGTTCGGATGCCCATGTCCTGCCCGAGACCGATGACTGCACGGAGCACCGCCATGGACGTCGTGTCGTTTGCAGCACTCGCGACGAAACTGCGATCGATCTTGATGCGGTCGAGCGACAGATCCCGCAGGTGGGAGAGCGAGGAGAAGCCCGTTCCGAAATCGTCCATCGCGATCTTGATCCCGAGACAGCGGAGCGACTTCAGCATCGCGGCAAGTCCGATCGCGTCCACCACCGCAGCCGTCTCGGTGAGTTCGATCTCGAGGCGCGTCGGCGGCAGCCCGCTATCGGCCAGAGCACGGGTCACATGGGCAAGGAGCAGCGGCGACCGGAACTGGACGGCGGAAACGTTGACGGCGACGTAGACATCGCCGGGCCAGAACATCGCGGCGCGGCACGCCTCGGCAAGCACCCAACTGCCGATCTCGACGATGCTTCCGTCATCCTCGGCTGCGGGAATGAACTCTGCGGGCGACACCAGTCCGCGCGTCGGATGCTGCCAGCGGATCAGCGCTTCGTGGCCGATGGTTCGGCGCGTCGTCAGATCGACGATCGGCTGAAACACCAGATGGAACTGGTTCAGCGCGACGGCCGCACGCAGATCGGCGTGAAGCGTGTGACGGGCGATCGTCTCGTCGAGCATACGGACTTCGAAGGGCACGACCCTGCCCCCGCCGTTCCGCTTGGCTTCATAGAGCGCGAGATCCGCGTGGCGCATGATGCCTTCCGAGTCCGCGGCATCGCTTCTCGAACAGATGCCAAGGCTTGCAGCGACCGACACGATACCGCCCGCGACCTCGAAGGGCACCGCCAAAGCCCGGCACAGGTCCAGAGCGAGCGTCTCGGCCGACGCCATGTCTCCACGGATGACGACCGCCATCTCGTCGCCGCCGATGCGCACGGCGACGCCATCGGCACCCACCACGTGCTCCATGCGCCGCGCCGCGGCGACGAGAAGCGCGTCGCCCACGACGTGGCCGTGCGTGTCGTTCACCATCTTGAAATGATCGAGGTCCATCAGGATCAGCGCGAACCACGGCTCGGAGGTCGACCACTCTTCCATGACGAGCTGAAGCGCGCGCCGGTTGGCAAGGCCCGTCAGGGGATCTTGGAACGCCATGCGGCGCAGTTGCTCCTCGGTGGAGGCCCGCGTGCGGTCGTCGATCAGATAGCTCGAAATGCCGGCGCCGACGACGACGAGCCCGACGAGGAGGATCGCCAGGGCCATGGCGACGAGGGTGCCGGCGTCCGCACCGCCCTCTAAGCCCGGGAAGGGTGCGACCCTGAATGCGGCCATCCCGGTGAAGTGCAGTCCGACGATGGCGGCGACGAGAGGCACGGCGGCGGCGTGGCGAGATCGTCCTTCGCCCCCCCGACGCGCTGTTCCCACGAACGTCATCGAGAGCATCACCGACACGGCGATCGCGGCGAAGACATGCGTCATGTCCCAGGAAACGATGCCTTCGACGCGATAGGCGAACATCCCGACGAAATGCATGGCAGCGATGGAGAGTCCGACGAAACCTCCGCCGAGGACGATCGGCAACAGCCGCCCCGGTCGGCTCGCGATCGCAAAGCCGACGCCCGTGCCGACAATCGCGATGAGGACCGAGGCGAGCGTCAGAACGGGATCGAAGCGGACCGGGGCGGACGGCTCGTAGGCGAGCATGGCGATGAAATGGGTCGCCCATGTCGACGAACCGGCGCAGACCGCAACGAGAAACTGCCACGCCGCCCTTTGCAGGCCTCGCGCCGACAGGGCACGCCTGAAGAGATCGGTGGTGACGATCGAGCCGACGATGCACATCGTCGCGGCGAGCGCGACCACGCCCAGATCATGTTCCGTCACGAGGCAGGAGATCACTCGCATTCGTCTCTCGGCAACAGATCTACAACCGCGTCGCGAGCAACCTGCCACCAAAATCTGAACAAGCCGTAATTAAGTCGAAGGGCATATGAGACACGGGCAGCCTCATCCTTTAGCTGCCACTCGCTATGCGGCGGCGTCGTTCCGCTAGCGGAAAAAGGGCGTCGGCGCTGACAATTCCGAGGCGTTGCGACGCTATCTCGTTTCCTTCAGCAGTCTCTGCTTCTGCCGGTTCCAGTCACGCTCCTTCTCGGCCTCGCGTTTGTCGGGGGCGTTCTTGCCCTTGGCGAGGGCGAGTTCGAGCTTGGCCATGCCCTTGTCGGTGAAGTAGATCTTCAGGGGCACGAGGGTCATGCCGTCGCGCTGGACGGCGCTCGCCAGCTTGTTCAACTGTGCGCGATGGACGAGCAGCTTACGGCGTCGGCGGGGCTCGTGGTTGAAGCGGTTCGCATGGAAGTATTCCGGGAC
>JACMIV010000369.1 GCA_014380965.1 Rhizobiaceae bacterium
CGTCGCGCATCGAGCCGCCGGGCTGGATGACGGCCGTTGCGCCGGCCTCGACCGCGGATAGAATGCCGTCGGCAAAGGGGAAGAAGGCGTCGGAGGCGACGACCGAGCCGTGCGTCAGCGAGGGAACGGAATGGCTCGCGACGAGACCGGCGGCCTCCTGGAGACCCGCGCGCTCGATGGCGATGGCCTTCGAGGCGTCCTCTGCCTTGCGGGCGGCGATTCGGGCGGAATCGACGCGGCTCATCTGGCCGGCGCCGATGCCGACGGTGCGGGAGCCCCTGGCATAGACGATGGCGTTCGACTTGACGTGCTTGGCGACGCGGAAGGCGAAGCGCAGGTCTGCCATTTCCGCCTCGCTCGGCGCGCGTTGCGTGACGACGCGAAGGTCCTGGTCGTCAACATTGCCCGTATCGCGCGTCTGGACGAGCAGGCCCCCGGCGACGGAGCGCACGGTGAATCCCCGCGCGCGCGGATCGGGGACGCTGCCGGTGAGAAGGAGGCGGAGGTTCTTCTTCGATGCCACGAGGGCGATCGCCTCCTCGTCGGCATCGGGCGCGATGATGACCTCGGTGAAGATCTCCACGATGGCCCGCGCGGCGCGCGCGTCGAGCGGACGGTTGAGCGCCACGATGCCGCCGAAGGCGGAGACGGGATCGCAGGCGAGCGCGGCTCTGTAGGCCTCGACGATGTCGTCGCCTTCCGCGACGCCGCAGGGGTTTGCATGCTTGACGATGGCGACGGCGGCGGTTCTCTTCGGATCGAACTCGGCGATGAGCTCGAATGCGGCGTCGGTGTCGTTGATGTTGTTGTAGGAAAGTGACTTGCCCTGCACCTGCCGGGCGGTGGCGACGCCGGCGCGAGCTTCGCCCGTTCGGTAGAAGGCGGCGGACTGGTGAGGGTTCTCGCCATAGCGCAGGACTTCGGCAAGCGTGCCGGCGAAACTGCGGTGGCGGGGGGCATCGTCGCCGGTCTCGGCGGCAAACCAGCTGGAGATCGCCGCGTCGTAGGCGGCGGTGCGGGCGAAGGCGCGAGCGGCCAATCGCTTGCGCAGACCGAGCGTCGTCTCGCCACCGGTCTCGCCCAACGCCTCGAGGATTTCGGCATAGTCGGCCGGGTCGGTGGCGACGGTGAGGGTGGCGTGGTTCTTCGCGGCGGCGCGGATCATCGCGGGGCCGCCGACGTCGATGTTCTCGACCGAGGCCGCATAGCCCGCGCCCGACCGCACCGTCTCTTCGAAGGGATAGAGAGTGACGACGAGGAGGTCGATGGGCGCGATTCCATGCACTTCCATCGCCGCCGCATGGGCCGGATCGGCGCGAACGCCGAGGAGCCCGCCGTGGACGCCCGGATGCAGCGTCTTCACGCGGCCGTCCATGATCTCCGGAAATCCGGTCAGTTCGGACACGTCGCGGACGGCAAGGCCTGCTTCCTCCAGCGCCTTGCGGGTGCCGCCGGTGGAGACGAGCTCGACGCCATGCCCGACGAGCGCCCCGGCGAACGCCGCGAGCCCGGTCTTGTCGGACACCGACAGGAGCGCGCGCCTGACCGCGACGCGGTCGGGAACGGGATGCGGGTTGGCGGCGACGGCCATGGGGTCGGTCCTCTTCGGATCGCGTCGGATGCGGGGAGGGAGCGTCGGCTCCGGTCGCCGGTCTGATAGCGTTCGGGGGAGGATGTGACAATGTTCGGGGGACTGGGGTCGGAGCGGATCCAACGGAGCCACGGCCTCATAGAGGCGCGCATCACACTGTCAGTTTCGTCGTACCGGGCTCGACCGGAATCCATTCCAAGCCGGCTCAAAATGAATTGCGTCCGCGAAAGCGCATCCCTTTCTATCCACCGAATACGCAATGAAAGCGATTTGGAATGGATCCCAGGTCAAGCCCGAGATGACGAACTTGAGGGGTTGCGGACAACAAAAAGAGGGCCCGCACCGTTGCGATGCGGACCCTCCGGTCGAACGGGCTGACCTTTTGATGCCCGCCCAGGCTGAGCCGTCAGCCCTTCTGGTCGGTCTTGACCGAGCTGTCGGCGGTGACGATCGGGGTATTGGTCTTCGTCTCGGCCGTGATGTTCTTCGACGCGCACTGGGCGAAGGCGGAGGTCGATACGGCGGCGGCGAGGCCGATGGCGAGGGTGGCGGACGCGATAATCTTCATGGGTCATGCTCTCCTGTGTGAGGATCCGGCGACGGAGGTATTCGCTGCCGGACGGGACGATGACTGGTAGGCAGAAGGAAGTATGGACCTCTCGCACGGGGCCGCAACCGCGTCGGAGTCACGATCCTGTGCAGTTGCACGTCTTGCCTCTTCGCAAGGCATGTCATCCGGCTTCAGGAGAGTGCGCAAAACATCAGTCGAGGCGGGTGAGGCGGAAACCATAGGCGCGCAGGAGCTCGACGAGGCCTTCCGCGCCCGGCAAGTGAAGCGCGCCGACCGCGACGAACGTCTCGCCCTTCGACAGGATGGAGCCAAGCCGCCGTGCCATCGTGTGGTTGCGGTCGGTGACGATCCGCTTCTCGAAGGCGGCGTAGCCTTTGCGGGACTCTTCCGAGACGAGGCCGAGCGGCATCACGGCTTCCGACAGCGGCGTGATCATCGCGATCCGACCGGAGAGATAGAGCTCGGTCATCGTCTCGAAGATGTCGGGCAGCGTGTCTTTCAGGGCGAGCGTCGCGATGAGGCTCGAAATCTGGATGTCCATCGGCAGGGACGCGATCACTTCGAGCTGCTCGGCGCCGGTCTCGAGGCCGAGAACCTCCTTGCCGTCCTCCTCCGCGTCGAGCGCGAGGCGAAGGTCGAGAGGCTTTTCGCCTGCCTCCATGCGACTCGCCTCGCAGGCGGGAAAGAGGAGGCCGATGGCGACGAACCAAGGCTGGAGCCGCTCGACGGATTGGAGCGGAATGCCGTCGGCGGCGAGAAGCCGATCTGCCTCCGCCATCTGCGCGGGGGTCAGAACGTCCTTCAGCACCTTGCCATCCGGAAGGTTCAGCAGGTCCGGACGGGTGAAGACCAGCGCCGACATCTTCGCCTCGTCCAGCATGTCGGTCGTCTCGATCACGAGGCGGCGGGATGCGTCAAGCGCGCCTTGCGTTTCGGCTGGCAGAGCGAGGATGCGCGGATCGCTCATATGCATCGTGCCAAAGAGATAGGAGGGGGCAAGGCCGTCCTTCTCGATGCGAAAGAGCTTGCCCTCGCCGTTCGGTACGATGGCGGCGGCCGTCTCCATGGAAGCAAGAGCGCCGGAGCGTTCGAGATCGGGGAGGAGGCTGCGCGCCCCGCAGGACGGCGAAGCAGCACTGGTCTCGGTCGCGTCTTCGAGCGTGCCCTCGGCCTTGGCGTTTCCGCCGAGGAGGGAGAATACGAGGAGGATCGCGATGAATGCTGGCAGGGAGAGCGTCGCCGTCAGCAAGGCGTCGAGCGCGTGATCGAACGGCGTGCCGCCAATGCCTTGGCCGGCGGGTCCGCGCTTGCGAAAGAGGTTCGGCATGGTGTCTCCGGCACTGTCGGGCTTTCGGGCGATCGCAAGTCCGCGATTCTTGGGCCGAGCCTAAAGGCCGATTGCGACCAAAGCCTGAAGCGCTGCCCTTTCCGCCTCGTCATTCCGGACGTGATCCGGGATGACGATCGCAAAGGGTGAAGCAGGACCTCCCCTACATTGTCGCAGCCCGACAATCGGAAGCCTCGTCATTACAGGCGTGGCGGGGGAGCGAACGAAGCCGGGCTGCCGATGCGGCTCTCTGGAGAGCGTCCGGGAAGGACTCGCGCCACGCTTCGCCGCGACGCGTTTCAGCGGCGCCTGGCTCGCGGATGGGCGTCTTCGTAGATGTCGATCAGGCGGCGCTGGTCGACGGCGGTGTAGGTCTGGGTCGTCGAAAGGCTCGCATGGCCGAGGAGGTCCTGGATGGTGCGCAGATCCCCGCCGGCCGCGAGCAGATGCGTCGCGAAGGAATGGCGCAGCGCATGGGGCGTCGCCTTCTCGGGGAGACCCAGCGCCCCACGCAGTTTCTGCATCTCGCGCTGGACGATCTGCGGCCGCAGAGGACCGCCGCGATGGCCGCGAAAGAGCGGCTCGGCGCGCGCCAGCGTGTAGGGGCAGA
>JACMIV010000370.1 GCA_014380965.1 Rhizobiaceae bacterium
ATAGCTGTCTCCCGCCGGGGAGGCCGTCTCGTTCCCGTTTATTCGTCGAATGTCGGGGCCAAGAAGGCCGTTGCCATTGTCCCCCACCGTGAAGGTCAGCACACCCGGCTCGTTTTCCACGACGTCGATCGCGATCATCAGTTCGCGCCGGTCGGAATGGCGGATCGCGTTGTCGACGAGGTTCCGGAGCACGATTTGCAGTGCCAGAGCATCGCCTTCGATCTCGATGTTGTTGAAGTGGATGAAATGCTTCGACAAAGGATCGAGCAGCGCTGCGATGTCGGCAACCGAATGGCCGAAGTCGAAGCACGAGACGACAGGCGTCAGCCCGCCGGTGTCGCGATAGAGGAGCATCTCTTCGACCAGCGAAGACGCCTTCCGCCCGATCGCCTCGATCTGGTCGAGCATCGCGCGCTTGCCGTCGTTGAGGTCGACGAAGCCACGCTTCACCTCCCGGACCATCGCTTGGATGCTGACGAGCGGACTGCGCAGATCGTGCGCGACGAACGCCAGCGTCTCTTCGATCTCCTCGTTGAGGGCATGCGCCGTGGCAAGGGTTTCCGCCCGCTCGATTTCGGCGCGCTTCTGCTCGCTGATGTTGATGCCGGTCCCGATGATCCGAACGACGGCGCCGCCGTCACCACGAACCGGCATCAGCGTCGTCTGCCACCATTCCTCCCCGCGCGACAGATCGAGGAGTTCCTGATAGGAATAGGCTTCGCCGGTTCGAACGACCCGCAGGTAGTTGTCCGTCAGCGTCTCGGCCAGCCGGGCGGGAAAGACCTCATACGGGCCGCGCCCCGCAAGCGCGTTATCGCAAAGTCCGCTCATCGCCTCGTGCGCCGCGTTGATTTTGCGGATGACGAGCCGCTCGCCGGCCAGGACGTCGATCACGAAGGCCGGCACGGCGATGAGATCGAGGACATCGAGAACGGCATCTGCCATCGATCAGCTCCAGCCCGCTTCGTTTCGTCACTTCGGTGCATATATTCACTGAGATTTTATGAACCGTTTTCAAACATATTCAAGTCGCCAGTTCATATGGCGGAACGGTTGGCTTGCCTGAGTCAACATATCGCAGCGTGACTGCCGGACATGCCGCGCCGCGGTATGATTGCTTCCGCTGACAGTCAAGTTTATGAAAGTCGGTGTGGCGTGCCGATCGGGCCGCCATCCGATGGGGTCGCTCGACATGGCAGCAGCAACGCGCCCGGCAGCGTGGGTGGAACCGGCGGGGAAGGTCCTGCCTTTTCCGCGCTGTGCCACGTCGGTGCGCATGGCGACGCTGCCCGATGTCGGGGAGGCGGAGCGCGTCACGCTCGATCGCCTTCGCTGGCTTGCGCTTCGCAGCCTGATCGCACCGAAGCCGGATTTCGAGAAGGCCTGCTTTCTTCTGGCCGGCGAGGCAGACGTTTCCCTCGAGCGCTTCGCCAATGCCTTCTTCCGCGGTCTTTCCGGCAAGGCGCGGCGGAAGATGGAATTCTACAGGCCCGGAACACGCGGGGTCAGCGATGACGAACTTTGGCTGTTGCGGCTCGTCGCGGCGGCGCGACAGGGCGAGGACGCGACGATCCGGGCGCTTGTCGCCTGGCGCGTTCGTCCGGAAAGCCAGCGCTGGCTGCGCTTTCTTCTTGCCGGCATGGTGTTCACGCTCGACGGCCGCGACTGATTAGCTCCATCACGCGCGATCGCATCGCGCTTCGATGCCTGCCAACTCCCTTCGACGTTTGCGTCGCAGAGGTTCGCGTCTGCATGTCTTTGAGAAGCCAACGTTTTTAGAATCGTTCAAAAAAGCGATTGCTTCCGCAGCGGTCGACTACTAGTTTAGAACCATTCCAAGCAGTAGCGCCGAATGAAGCCGGCTCGAACGGAGAGAAGCGATGGGACTGGTAGCCGCGAAGATCGAACCGAGCGCGAAGGCGGACATCGTCGAGGGCCTCACGCAGGCGCTGGCGGAGACCTCTGTCGAGACGATGAAGGCTCAGAACTTCCACTGGAACGTGACCGGTATGGCCTTCGGTCCGCTGCACGAGCTGTTCCAGAAGATGTACGAGGACCACTTCGAAGGTCAGGACCTGCTCGCCGAGCGAATCAAGCAGTTCGACGTCCACGCGGAAGGCCGCTACTCGGTCTTCCTCTCGCGCAGCGCGATCGAGGAGCATGACGGCAGGGTCGACGCGAGGGCGATGATCGAAACGCTGCTCGCCGACCAGGAGACGCTTTCCTCGACGCTTGCCGCGCTCTGCGAAATCGCGGACCAGCATGGCGACTGGGCCACCAACGATCTTGCCACCAGCCGCATCCAGGCCCACGACAAGTTTGCCTGGATGCTCCGCGCGCATCTGAAGACAACGGCCGCCTGACGACCAAGTCTATCCTCATTGATCGGCCGCGTCGGTTTTCGTGGACAATGAAGACCGGCGCCGCGTCGACGCTCCATAAGTCAGGAGTACTTTTTTAGCTGTCGCGAAACGGCGGCGACGATCTCTGCCGCGCACTCGTCGGGCGTCCGGCCAGCGGTATCGACCGTGACGGCATCGTCCCCCCAAGGATCATACTCCCGTCCAACCACGTCTGACCATTGGGAAGGCTTGACCTCGTCGACGTCTGTCGCCCGCGCTTCGACTCGTCGGCGATGGTCGGCCGGATTGGAACAGATGATCTCGACATCCAGCGTGTCGACCTCGGCGGCACTCCCGACATCGCGCCAAGCCCGGCGAGTGACGTCCAGCGGATTGACCGAGTCGGCCACAACCGTCGCCCCGATCCGCAGGTTGTCGAGCGCCACACCATAGGCGATCATATAGCCAGCGGTACCGACCATTCGCACGGAGTCATCCGCTGCCAGCAGCGCCTGTTCGATCGTATCGATCCTGACGTGGACAGCGCCGAGGCGTTGGCAAACAAGCCGCGCGATCGTCGTCTTGCCGGCTCCGGGCAGTCCCGAGAGGATCACGAGCATCGACCACCTTCGAGGTTCGAATTGGGATTGCGTGTCAGCCCTCTTCGCGAATGGGGCATCCCACGCCCTCCATCTCGCATTTGCGTCGGTATGACATGACCCAGAATGCCGGATTGCGCGTCGAGCCGGCGAGACGCTCCATCAAACCTTCGATGAAGGCCTTCTTCGCCTCCCCGCTTCCCGAACGAGGAAAGGCCTGTTTCTCTTCTTTGGTCATTGAGCAGCCGATGCAGCGGCCTTGTCGCTTGTACTTGCAGACGTCGACGCACGGGCTGGGCGCATCCGCCCACAGGTCGAGAGCATCGTCGGAGGGAGCAGCTTGGGACATGGGGTCTCGTCGCGGGCTGAAAGAATGGCGTTGGGCGTGACTTACGCCGCCACGTCCGGCTTTTCCAGTTTGTCGAGCGGACAGACGGCGTCCTTCCTGTCGCATTTGCGCCGGTACATGCGCTCCCAGTAACCGAGCCGACCGATCCCTTCGAGCCGACCGACCAGCAGGACGAGGAAGGCGCGCTTGTCCGATTTGCCGTCCAGATGCTTGAAGCGCTTCTTCTCTGGTTTCGTCATCGCGCAGCCGATGCAGCGTCCGCCGTCCTTGAACTTGCAGACGTCGATGCAGGGGGATGGGGCGTTCGCCCAGGTCTTGGCCAAGAGGCAGTGTCTCCAATGTCTTGCCGCTCCCTCGGGCGCGCTTGGGTCGCAGCATCGTGATCGTCTTGCAGCGGCTAGGCAGCCAGCTTTCGCGGCGCCGTCAGTTCTTGTCTTCGGGCAGCGACGGCAGGGGCAGCACGCCGATGCCCTCCTCCGTCAGTCCCTTCACCTCGGGAAGAGAAGCCTCGCCGTAAATCCGGCGCGGGGAGGCTTCGCCGTAATGGATGCGTCGCGCCTCCTCGGCGAAATTCGGCCCGACATAGTCCGCGTTTCCGCGCACCTCGCGCGCCATGGCCTGCATCGCGGCGACAGCGCGGGCAGCCTCTTCCGGCGCGATTGCTCCGCCCCTGGAGGAGCTCACGGCCGGCCGCATCAGCCGTTTGGCAACGCAGACCGAACCGCAGGTCGGGCAAGCCACGAGACCTTTGCCGGCCTGGGCCTCGTAGTCTTCCGTGGATCGGAACCAACCGTCGAACCCATGACCCTCCGGCTCGCACCGAAGCGCGAAGGTGATCACTCGGCGGCCTCGGAGGCGTTGCGGCCGGCAACGACAGGTGAAACCAGGAAGTCGCGGGCGTTGCGCAGATTCGGGATCTTGCGCCGCGCCTCGCCGACAGCGGCCGTGTCGATCTCGGCGATCGCGACACCCGGTTCGGTCCCATCCACTTCGCCGACGATACGGCCCCAGGGGTCGACGATCAGCGAATGCCCGTAGGTCTCGCGTCCGTCCTCATGCGTTCCCCCTTGCGCCGCTGCGATGACATAAGCGCCGTTCTCGATTGCCCGGGCGCGCAGAAGCACGTGCCAATGCGCCTCTCCGGTCTGGCGGGTGAAGGCCGCGGGCGCGGTCAGCACCTCCGCCCCCGCCAGCGCCTCAGCGTGGAAGAGCTGTGGGAAGCGCATGTCGTAGCAGACGGCGAAACCGAGGCGCACCGACCCTCCCGGCAGCGAGAGGTCCGCGAGCGTCGCCGCACCGCCTGCCTGATACGTCTTGGATTCGCGCCAGCTCTCGCCGCTGTCGAGATCGACGTCGAACATGTGGATCTTGTCGTAGGTCGCGATCCGCTCCCCGTCCGGTCCGAAGAGGAACGCGCGATTCGCGACCATGCCGCCGGAGACGGCAACGGCGACCGAACCGATATGCAGGAAGACGCGGTGCCGAAGAGCGAGGGCGGACGCCGTCCGCACGATGACGTCGCTCTCCTCCGTCGCGAGCCGCGCGTCGAGACCTGCCCGGTCGCGCTGGACCATTCCGGTCATCTCCGGCGTCTGGAGATAGTGCGCGCCGCGGCCGACGGCCTCCGCAACCAGGGTTTCAAGCGTCTGCGCATTCGTATCCGGGTTCGTGCCCGAGCGCATCTGAAGGACGGCGGCGGTAAAGACGGTCATGGCAGTTGTCCCGGTCGGGTGGATGTCATCGCGCGCGGATCCCGGTCACGCCGCGAGCATCGGATCGAGCTTGTCCGCCCGGTCCAGCGCAAAGAGGTCGTCGCAGCCGCCGACATGGGTACCGCCGATGAAGATCTGCGGAAAGGTCGTGCCGCCGTTCGAGCGCGCGATCATTTCCTGGCGCAGCGCCGAGGAATAGCTCGCATCCTTCTCCTCGAAGGCGACACCCTTTTCGGCGAGGAGCTGCTTGGCGCGGGCGCAGTATCCGCAGAGCTGGCGTGTGTAGATGACGACATCGGGCATGAGAGCAGTCCTGGCGGGGGCATGACAGGGATATGGACGGGTCAACCCTCCGCCGCAACCCTTGCAAAGGTCAAGACGTCGACGGACGCCGCCCCTCCCCGCATAAGGGTCCGCGTCGCGCTCGAAACCGTAGCGCCGGTCGTGAACACGTCGTCGACGAGGAGGACGCGCCGCCCCGCGATCTCCGCGCGGCGATCGGCCGGCACCTGAAAGGCACCGCGTACGTTCTCCCGCCGCTCTCTTGCGCCGAGGCCGATCTGGCTTCGCGTCGGCTTGACGCGGACGAGGGCGAGCGGACTATAGGCGAGCGGTGCGGCCCGCCTCTCCGAAACCTCCCCTCCAGCCGCGACGATGTGCCGGGCGAGCTCCGCCGATTGATTGAAGCGCCGACGCCAGAGCCGCCCGCGATGCAGCGGCACCGGAACGACGATATCCGCGTCCGCGATGAGGTCTGCCCCTGCGCGTCCCATCCAGGCCGCCATCAGGACCGACAGGTCAGTCCGGTCGGAATACTTGAGCGAGGCGACGAAGGTCGCCGCAAGCCCTCGGTAGAGGACGGCCGCGCGGAGGCGCGCGAAGGGCGGCGGGTCGGCGATGGCAGCGGGCGAGAGCGCGCCCGGCCCCTGATCATAGGCAAACGGAAGGCCGAGCACCTCGCAATAAGGGCGGTCGATGAAGCCGATCGACGCCCAGCAGTCCGGACAGACGGACGCCAAACTGCCGATCGCGATCCGGCAACCCGGACAGACCGGCGGAAACAGCATGTCGGCCACCGCCGACAGGACAACGGAGCCGAACCCTCCGAGCCGGCCTGCCATCGGCCTCATCCTTGCCCTCCGCTCCGTTCGGCCCACTTGGCGGGAAAGCCGCACGCTCCGCGCGGCACGATGCGCTCCCGGGATCGAACGATACCGCATCCGGCCTCGGCGACAAGACACCCAGAAAGCATCCGGAAGACCGCCATGACGACGACCGCTCCCATCCCGCGCCGCTGCGATCGGTCTTGCCGATGACCGCGGGCGCGATCTTCGACCGCGCGCTCCTCGACCGCCGCCGCACGCGTGCCGCCCTGGATCCGGACACGACAGGCGCGCGCTTCCTGCTCCAGGCCGTCGCCGCGGAACTTGCGGAACGGCTGTCGCTCGTCGAGCGTCGCTTCCCGATCGGCGTTGAACTGGCCGGACATACCGGCGAGATGGCGGCCCTTCTTGAAGCCGGCGGGCAGGTGGACAGGGTCCTGCGGATCGAGCGGCGGGCCGCGCTGCTCGGCGCCTTTCCCTTGGCCGTCGTGGCGGACGAGGAGGCGTTGCCTCTCGCCTCCGACAGTGTCGACCTCATCGTCTCTCCTCTGTCGCTGCATCTCACCAACGATACGCCCGGCGTCATCGTCCAGGCGCAGCGCGCGCTGAAGCCGGACGGGTTATTCCTGGCCGCCCTCCTCGGCGGCGAGACGCTGACCGAGCTCCGGACCTCGCTTCTTGCCGCGGAGGCTGAGATCGTCGGCGGCGTCTCGCCGCGTGTGCCGCCCTTCGTCGACATCAGGGACGCAGGCGGCCTCCTTCAGCGGGCCGGCCTTGCCTTGCCCGTGACCGACCAGGACCGCGTCGTCGTCCGCTACGACACGATGTTCGACCTGATGCGGGATCTGAGGCGCATGGGGATGGCCAACATGCTGGTCGAACGCAGCCGCGTGCCGAGTCGGCGTGCACTGTTCCTGCGCGCCGCCGCGATCTATGCCGAGCGCTTCTCGGACGCCGACGGCCGGGTGCGGGCGACCTTCGACATCGTCTATCTCTCCGGCTGGAAGCCGCATGAGAGCCAGCAGAAGCCGCTCGCGCCGGGCAGCGCGAAGTCAAGCCTTGCCGAGGCGCTGAAGGACAGATCGCCGGGAATGGCCCGAGGAAGCCGGGAGTAGCCGGAACGAGGTCTCAGCAGGCGCCGCGCTCCGACCCGTCGGGGAAGAACAGGCATGGACCGGTCCGGTCGATATCGAGCACGCTGCGGCGCACGACATAGCGCCGGGCACCATCGGGCGTCGAGCCGGTGACCATCGGGTCGACGTCGCGGCTTCGCTCGGCGACCGTCTCTTTGGCATGGCGATCGGCCGCGGGAACGACGATCAACGAGAGCGCCACGGCGATCGATCCAAACAGCAGGGTCGCCCGAAAGAGACCCGTGCGGGCCTCCGCGAGCGTATCGGCCATCTTGGCCACGGTCTTCTGCTGGCTGGCCTCTTTCACGGTCATCCCCCGATGTCCCGGCCCCTCCAGAAGAAGGCGCCAAACCACTGACTCTCTGGGGTGACGCTGCCGGAAAGCGGTGAACAACGGCTTAAGCCGGAAGTGCGCGCTTCAGCATCGATTAGGATCTTGGGCGGGCAGCCGCGGCGCGTCCGCGGCCCTAGAGTAGGTCGATCAGGAACGGGATCAGCGGCTCGTCGGCGGGCGGCATGGGGATGTCGCGCAGATCCTTCGGCCGCAGCCATCTCAGCCGCTGGCCCTCCCGCGGCTGCGCGATGCCCTCGAACCTCCGGCAGACGTAAAGCGGCATCAGGAGATGGAAGTCCTGATACGCATGGCTTGCGAAGGTGAGCGGCGCGAGACAGGCCGGTTTCGTCGTGATGCCGACTTCTTCCTCGAGCTCGCGAACGAGGGTCTCCTCGGGCGTTTCGCCCGGCTCGACCTTGCCGCCGGGAAACTCCCAGAGCCCGGCCATCGCCTTCCCCTCCGGCCGTTCCGCAACGAGCACGCGCCCGTCCGCATCGACAAGCGCACAGGCGGCGACGAGCAGGATCTTCTTTGCCGGCATGGTGAAGATTTCCTCAACGAAAGGAACGGTTTGAACGGGCAGAACGCGCTCGCGAACGGTCCGTCAGTTCGTCCGCGGCGGCGCCCGATAGACGTAGCGGTATGCCTCCACGAAGCCGAGGCCGCGATAGAGCGCGATCCCCGCCGCGTTGTCCGTTTCGACCTGAAGCCAGCCGGTGCGCGCGCCCTTGTGCAGCGTGTAGCGGAGCGCCGTCGTGACGAGGCCCCGCGCGACGCCCTGAAGGCGCATTTCCGGCGCTACGGCGACGTCGAGAACCCCGGCGAGATCGTCGTCGTGGATGGCGAGGGCGACCGCCACGGGGCGCCCATCGGCCGCCTCCTGCACGAAAAGGCCCGCCGGCGGGCGGATCGACTCCAGCACTTCGGTGAGACCGGCGCGCAATCCGTCCGGGCGCTCGTGAACGGCGAGGCTGGCATTGACGTAGCGGGCCATGTCCTTGATCGGAATGCGGTCGATCGCGCTCGACAGATCGAGGGACTCGAGGTCGGCAGTGAAGACGATGGATTCGCCGAAGCTCGTCCAGCCTCCCTCGTCGAGATGATCGATAAGGTCCTGCGGGGCAAGCGGCGACTGGCGGAACAGCAGCGGCCGGCCGAACTCGGCGAAGCGCGTTGAGGCGCGCGCGATGCGGCCCTCGATGTCGGAATGGTCGGACGGATCGAGCGGGTTGACCGAGTTGAGGCGTTTGGCAGGAAAGCCCGCCGTCAGCCGCACGGCCCACGTTCCGTCATAGGCCGTGGAACTTGCCGGCCAGGCACGGAAACCGGCGGCTTCGAGCCGGCGGACGATGGCGAGGCGCTTCAAGTCCTCAGCTTCGATAGTCGCCATTGATCTCGACATACTCCTTCGTGAGATCGCAGGTGTAGACCGTCCAGCGCCCGCTGCCGAGACCGAGTTCGACGCGGATCGGGACTTCCTGGCGCTTCATCACGGCGGAGGCGGCAGCTTCGCTGTAGTCGGGATCGCGTTCGCCGTGAAGCGCGACGCGCACCTCGCCGAAGGAGATCGTCAGACGGTCGCGGTCGGCCGGCTCTCCGGCCTTCCCGACGGCCATCACGACGCGGCCCCAATTGGCGTCCTCGCCCGCCACCGCGGTCTTCACCAGCGGCGAATTGGCGATCGACAGCGCGATCCGCTTGGCCGAGGCGTCGGAGACCGCTCCCTCGACGGTGACTTGGATCTCGTGCCGCGCACCCTCTCCGTCGCGGGCGACCTGCCGGGCGAGATCGAGAAGGAGATCGGCGAGCGCCGCGCGAAAATCGGCGGCGAGCGTGTCGTGGGCCTCCGCGATCACCGGACAGCCGCGTGCCGCGGCCCTTCCCGTCGCGACGAGAAGCAGCGTGTCGGAGGTCGAGGTGTCGCTGTCGACGGTGACTGAGTTGAAGCTTGGCTCCACCGCTTGCGCGAGCATAGCCTGCAGCGCAGACGGGGAGATGGCCGCGTCGGTTGCGAGGAACGACAGCATCGTCGCCATATCGGGCGCGATCATGCCGGCGCCCTTGGCAATGCCGTTCAGCGTCACGGTACAGCCGGCTATCTCCACCCGCCGCGTCGCGACCTTGGCGAACGTGTCGGTCGTCATGATCGCGTCCGCCGCCTCGCGCCAGCGGCCGGGAACTGCCTCGCGCGCCATACCGTCCAAAAGATGAGCGAACTTTCCGGCATCGAGCGGCTCGCCGATGACGCCGGTCGAGGCGAGGAAGACCTCGGACGTCTTGCACGAGACGGCCTCCGAAGCGGCCACCGCCGTCATCGCGGTCGTCTCGCGTCCCTTGCGCCCGGTGAAGGCGTTGGCGTTGCCGGAATTGACGACGATCGCCCGGAGCGAGCCGCCCTTGACGTTCTCGCGGCAAAGATCGACCGGAGCCGACGGGCACTTCGAACGGGTGAAGACCCCGGCAACGCTGGCGGGCTCGTCGCACACCATCATCATCACGTCGGTCCGCCCCTTGTACTTGATGCCGGCCGCCGCCGTCGCGATGCGAAGGCCCTCGATCTCGGGCATGTCGGCAGTCTCAACGGGTGCCAGCGGGGATACGCCTGCGCTCATCGGTTCGTCCTTCGTCGCAAGAGCGGCTCTGCCGCCGGGGCAGACCCCGCGCGGCGTTCCATCAGACGGCAGCCCTCCAGATCGGAGGCTGGCTTTACTCGGCAGGGGCGGGGACGGGAGTCGGTGCGGGCGCCGCCTCGCCCGCAGGAGCCGCCGTGCCGCCCTCGGGCGTCGCACCCGGCATCGGCTCGCCCGTTGCCATGGACTTCTCCATCGCCTCGACCTGCACCTTCATCTTCGGGTCGACATACTCGATCGTCTGCTCCGTGCGGGCCTTCTGCACGATCTCCATGTATTTCTCGCGCATGACGACCTGACGAACCTGATCCTTGACCTCATCGAAGGCCGGCTGCGGCTGCTGGCGCTTCTCGGTGACCTGGATGACGTGCCAACCGAACTGGGTCTCGACCGGCTCCTTCGTGTAGGTGCCGATCGCGAGGGCGAAAGCTGCGGTCTCGAAGGGCGGCACCATCTGTCCCGGTCCGAAGAAGCCGAGATCGCCTCCCTCGGGACCGGACGGACCGGAGGATTTCGAGGCCGCAACGGTCATGAAGTCGGCGCCGCCGTCGAGTTCCTTGACCACCGCCAGCGCTTCGTCCTTCGTCTTCACAAGGATGTGGCGCGCGTGGACTTCCTCGACCGGCGCGATCTTGGCGACCTCGGCGTCGTAGCGCGCCTTCAGCTCCGCGTCGGTGATCGCCGAGACGCCCTGCTTCTCGAAGAACGCATTGTGCAACGCTCGCTCGCGCAGGAACGCGATGCGGCTCTTGACGACCGGATCCTCGCCGATGTCGGCCTTTTCGGCCTGCTGGGCGAGCGACTTGATGTCGATGAGGGCCGAGAGGACAGCGAGCTTGCGCTGCTCGGGCGGAAGCTTGGCGAACTGCTCCCCGAGATCTCCGGCAGCGAGGTTGAGATCTCCCTCGGTGATCGTCTCGCCGCCGACCTTGGCGACGACGTCGCCGTCCGCGGCAAGGACAGGCGCGAGAAGCCCGGAGAGGCTCAAGGCGGTCGCGGCGAGAAGAAGCGTGATCGATCGGGTCATGGCGGTCGTTTTCCTCGGGTGGGGGCTATGGCGAGGCCTCGGGTCCTCGCGAGCGGCCGCCGCACTGCCGGCGACGGCTCGGTGACGGCGTAGTCAAAGTCCTTGATTTACAGCCCGTTCAGGGCCGTCCGCCGCCCTGTCCGGCGGCGTTGACATCGCTTTGCCCCCCTCTTATCTCTCGCACGTCATCAAAGTCCAGCCGCGACACCGCACGAAAAGCACACGAAAGCGGGAGCGGGCAGTATCAAAGCGCGATGTGCAAGTCTCTGATCGCATTCGAGAAATTGTCGTGGCTTCGCCAAGCGTCGCGTGACTTTCGACGTGTTCGCCAGACCCGGCATTTGCTCCTTGCGCCGATCGGCGGCATGCCGATATCCAGGCACCGCTCCGCTTAATCCAAGGAAAGGCCTGTTCATGGTCAGTCTCGGCGGCCTTGCCCGCAAGTTGCTCGGCTCCTCGAACGATCGCGTCGTGCGTAAGTTCGAACCTTTCGTGCGTGAGATCAACGCGCTGGAGCCTTCGCTGGAGGCCCTGACGGACGAACAGCTTCGCGCCCGCACCGACATGTTCCGCGCCGAGATCGCCGGCGGCAAGCCGGTCGACGATCTCTTGGTGCCGGCCTTCGCGACGGTACGCGAGGGCGCCAAGCGGGCTCTCGGAATGCGCCATTTCGACGTCCAGATGATCGGCGGCATGGTCCTCAACAAGAAGTCGATCGCCGAGATGCGCACCGGCGAGGGCAAGACGCTGGTCGCGACGCTTCCTGTCTATCTCAACGCCCTTGCAGCCAAGGGCGCGCATGTCGTGACGGTCAACGACTATCTCGCCACGCGCGACGCCGAGTGGATGGCCAAGGTCTACCGCTTCCTCGGCCTCTCCGTCGGCGTCATCACGCATGGCCTCTCCGACGACCAGCGCCGCGCGGCATACGCCTGCGACGTGACCTATGCCACGAACAACGAGCTTGGGTTCGACTACCTCCGCGACAACATGAAGTACGAGCGCGCGCAGATGGTCCAGCGCGGCCACCATTTCGCGATCGTGGACGAGGTGGACTCGATCCTCATCGACGAGGCGCGCACGCCGCTCATCATCTCCGGTCCGCTCGACGACCGCTCCGATCTCTACAAGACGATCGACGCCTTCATCCCGCAGCTCGGCGAAGAAGATTACGAGCTCGACGAGAAGCAGCGTCAGGTTTCGTTCACAGAGGATGGCACGGAAAAGCTCGAGCGCCTCCTCGAAACCGCCGGCCACCTCGTCGGCACGTCGCTCTACGACATCGAGAACGTCGCGATCGTCCACCACGTCAACAACGCGTTGAAGGCCCACCAGCTCTTCCAGCGCGACAAGGACTACATCGTCCGCAACGACGAGATCGTCATCATCGACGAGTTCACCGGCCGCATGATGCCGGGTCGGCGCTATTCGGAAGGCCTCCATCAGGCGCTCGAGGCGAAGGAGGGCGTGACCGTCCAGCCCGAGAACCAGACGCTCGCCTCGATCACCTTCCAGAACTACTTCCGCATGTACGGCAAGCTTGCCGGCATGACCGGAACCGCCTCGACGGAGGCCGCGGAGTTTGGCGACATCTACGGCCTAGACGTCCTGGAAATCCCGACGAACCTGCCGGTGAAGCGCATCGACGAGGACGACGAGGTCTATCGGACGGCGGAGGAGAAGTTCAGGGCGATCGCCCGGGAGATCGCGGAGGCCTCGAAGCGCGGCCAGCCGACCCTCGTCGGCACGACGTCGATCGAGAAGTCCGAAATGCTGGCAGAGCGCCTGCGCAAGGACGGGCTCAAGGACTTCCAGGTCCTCAACGCCCGCTACCACGAGCAGGAGGCCTACATCGTCTCGCAGGCCGGCGTTCCCGGCGCCGTCACGATCGCCACGAACATGGCCGGTCGCGGCACGGACATCCAGCTCGGCGGCAACGCCGACATGCGCCTTGCCTTCGAGCTGAAGGACATGCCCGAGGGCCCCGATCGCGAGGCGAAGGAAAAGGCGATCCGGGCCGACATCCAGCGCCTCAAGGAACAGGCGCTCGCCGCCGGCGGTCTCTACGTGCTCGCCACCGAGCGTCATGAGTCACGGCGCATCGACAACCAGCTTCGCGGCCGCTCCGGGCGTCAGGGCGATCCCGGCCGCTCGAAATTCTTCCTGTCGCTGCAGGATGATCTGATGCGCATCGTCGGCTCAGAGCGCATGGACGGAATGCTGCAGAAGCTCGGCCTCAAGGAGGGTGAGGCAATCGTCCACCCTTGGATCAACAAGGCGCTGGAAAAGGCGCAGCAAAAGGTCGAGGCGCGCAACTTCGAGGTGCGCAAGCAGCTCTTGAAGTTCGACGACGTGATGAACGACCAGCGC
>JACMIV010000371.1 GCA_014380965.1 Rhizobiaceae bacterium
CAAGCTCGTCTGCCCGTATCATCAGTGGACGTACGAGCTCGACGGCCGGCTTCTCTTCGCCCGCGACATGGGCACCGATTTCAAGGCGGCCGATTTCGGGCTGCAGCCGGTCCATTGCGAGACCGTCGGCGGCTACATCTTCATCAATCTTTCGGACGCCGCGCCTGATTTCGCGCCGGTACGCGCGATGGTCGAGCCCTATCTAGCTCCGCACACGCTGGGGGAGACGAAGGTGGCCTTCGAGATGACGATCGTCGAGAAGGGCAACTGGAAGCTCACCTGGGAGAACAACCGCGAGTGCTACCATTGCGCGGGAAGCCATCCCGAGCTTTGCCGCACCTTCCCCGAGGCGCCGGGCGTCACCGGGGTCGATGCGATGGACGAGCCGGAGATCGCCGAGCACTGGGGCCGCTGCGAGGCCGCGGGCCTGCCGAGCCATTTCCAGATCGCGACGGACGGCCAGTACCGCACGGCGCGGATGCCGCTTCTGCGCGATGCCGTATCGTTCACGATGTCGGGCAAGGCCGCCTCGAAGAAGCCGCTGTCGACGAACGTCCTGACGCCGCAGATCGGTACGATGCTGCTTTTCCACTATCCGACCACCTGGAACCACGTTCTCGGCGACCACGCGACCTCGTTCCGCGTGCTGCCGCTTGGGCCGAACGAGACCGAGGTGACGACGAAGTGGCTCGTCCACAAGGATGCCGTCGAGGGCGTCGACTATACGATCGACGAGCTGACCAAGGTATGGATCGCGACGAACGACCAGGACCGGCGGATCATCGAGGAGAACCAGTTCGGCATCAATTCGCCCGCCTACAAGCCGGGGCCCTATTCGCCGATCCACGAAGGCGGCGTGCTGCAGTTCGTCGAATGGTACTGCGCTTTCATGGAGAAGCGGCTGAAAGGCGAGCGGGTGCCGCATCTGTCGCAGGTCGCCTGACGAAACGCGATGCACCGGTTCTTTTCGCAGTTGGCGCCGGACTGTCTCAAACCTCCGGCGTTCACCCGCCGTCGCTCCGATCGGTGCAAGCCAGCATGACGTCTCTTTCGCGGCACAAGCATCTCGACGAGATGCCGGTCTGGGACGACCGCGCCCAGGTCCTCGAATGCGTGGCGGTGCTTCCCGAGACTCGCGACGTGATGACCTTCTCGTTCCAGACGGAGGACCGGAGCTGGTTCCGCTATCTTCCGGGCCAGTTCGTGACGCTCGAGCTTCCGATGCCGGGCGGCCCGGAGCTGCGGACCTATACGCTTTCCTCCAGCCCCTCGCGGCCGCTGTCCGTCTCGGTCACGGTGAAGGCGCAGGCCGACAGCGTCGTCAGCCGCTGGATGTTCGACAACGTCCACGAGGGCGTGAAGCTCAAGGCCTATGGCCCAGCCGGTATCTTCTCGTTCCACAACGATCCGGCCGAGAGCTATCTTTTCATCTCGGCCGGCTCCGGCATCACGCCGATGATGTCGATGACGCGCTGGCTCTACGACGACGCCCGACACACCGACATCACCTTCGTCCATTGCGCGCGCTCGCCGTCGGACATCATCTTCCGCGCCGAGCTCGAGCGAATGGCGAGCCGCGTACCCGACATCAACCTTGCCTGGATCGTCGAACAGGCTGACCGATACGACGCCTGGACCGGCTACAAGGGCCGCATCAACAGCCTGATGCTGGAGCTGATCGCGCCGGACTACCGCCAGCGCGAGGTGTTCTGCTGCGGCCCGGCGGTTTTCATGCAGGCCGTCCGCGACATCCTGCAAGCAGCCGGCTTCGACATGGCGCATTATCACGAGGAGAGTTTTTCCGCCCCGGTCGAGACGCAGAGCGAGGCGCTCACGTCGGACGACGCGATGCCCGAGGAGGGGGCGCTGGCGAGCGTCGTGTTCGCCACGTCCGGCCTGGAGGCGACCTGTACCGCAGCCGACACGATCCTCTCCGTCGCCAAGGGACTCGGCCTCAACATCCCGAGCGCCTGCCAGTTCGGCGTCTGCGGGACCTGCAAGACGATGAAGATCTCGGGCGAGGTCCACATGGTCCACAATGGCGGCATCCGCGACGACGAGATCGAGGAGGGCTATATCCTCGCCTGCTGCTCGAAGCCGATCGGGCGGGTCGAGGTGGAGGCCTAGCGGCGCGGCCTGGAAGCAGGCGGGCCGAGGCTCGCCCGCTATGGGTCAGCTCTGCCGCGACAGGCAGTCCTTCAGCGATGCAGTCAGGCCTTCGATCAGCTCGAAGTAGAGGTTCGGGCCGTTCTTCAGTGACGCGCCTTCCGGATCGAGGACGCCCGTCCGCGCGCTGGTTCCCTCGGTGACGACGGAGACGAGCTTCGGCTGGAACTGCGGTTCGGCGAAGACGCAGGTCGCGCCGAGGGACTTCACCTTGGCCTGGATTTCGGCGATGCGCTGGACACCGGGGATCGTCTCCGGGCTGACGGTGATGGAGCCGGCCGCCGTCACGCCGAAGCGCTTCTCGAAATACTGGTAGGCATCGTGGAAGACGACGAAAGGCTTGTCCTTGACGGAGGCGAGGTCGGCCGTGGTCGCCGCGACGAGCGCGTCGAGCTTCACCTCCAAGGCGGCCGCGTTGGAGGCGTAGCGGGCGGCATTCGTGGGATCGGCCTTGGAAAGCGACGCCTCGATGGTGTCGACCAACGCCTTGGCGTTCAGGGGATCGAGCCAGAAGTGCATGTCGTAGGCGCCATGCGCTTGGTCTTCGCCGTTGCCACCATGGCCGGCTTCCGTAGAAGCGTCGTGCTCGTCTTGCTTTTCGTGTTCCTCGTGATCGGAGCCGTGTTTCTGGTCGTGGCTCTCGTGCGACGCCGCCTGAGCATGTCCGTCGTCGTCGCGATGCGCCTCGAAGGCGCCTCCCTCGCGATAGCTCAAACGCTCGAGACCGGGCGCATCGATGAGCTCGACCATCTTCGCCTTCGCGCCGAGCGTCTCGATGGGCTTCACGAGAAAGGCCTCGAGACCGTCGCCGGCCCAGAAGACGAGGTTCGCGGCTTCGAGCTCCGCTGCCTGCGACGGCTTCATCGCATAGGTGTGCGGCGAGCCCGCGCCGTCGACGATGAGCGAGGGCTCGCCGACGCCCTCCATGACGGCCGAGACGAGGGAATGGATCGGCTTGATCGAGGCGACGACCTTCGGCGCTTCCGTCGCGTGGGCGCCGGCGAGAGTCAGAAGAGACCCGGTGGCGGCAAGGGCGGCGAGAACGAAACGCATGGAGCTTCTCCTAGGATCAGGATGCAGGTTACGAAGGCGGGCTGGAAGGACAAATGTAATGTTATTACATTCGATTGCGTAATGCTATAACCTTTGCCATAAGCCGGGGCAAGCGGGCGGCTGTGATTTCGTTCGACGGCGCCGAAGCGCGTTGCCGGTGACGCGCCAGACGAGAAGAGGACTTTTCTTGAAGCCGGAAACCTTGATCGGCCTGAAGAGTGCGGGCGTCTTTCGGTCCGGCCGCTGGCTGGTCCGCGGCGTCGACCTGTCCGTTCGCCGGGGAGAGATCGTGACGCTGATCGGCCCGAACGGCTCGGGCAAGAGCACGACGGCGAAGATGGCGATCGGGCTCGTCGCGCCGGACGAAGGTGCCTCCGTGCTGGCTCCTAGCCTCACCGTCGGATACGACCCACAGAAGCACGTCATCGACTGGACGCTGCCGCTGACGGTGGAG
>JACMIV010000372.1 GCA_014380965.1 Rhizobiaceae bacterium
GCACTGGGCGCGACCGTCCGCTGGGCCTCGTGCAACATCTTCTCCACCCAGGACCACGCCGCCGCCGCGATCGCCGCAACCGGGACGCCTGTCTTCGCGATCAAGGGCGAGAGCCTCGACGAGTACTGGGACTACACCGACCGCATCTTCCAGTGGGCGGACGGCGGGCTCACCAACATGATCCTTGACGACGGCGGCGACGCCACGATGTACATCCTCAACGGCGCGCGCGCCGAGGCCGGCGAAGACGTCCTGTCCAACCCGACCAACGAAGAGGAAGAGATCTTCGTCGCCCAGATCAAGAAGCGCATGGCGGCGACGCCGGGCTTCTTCACCAAACAGCGCGACGCGATCAAGGGCGTGACGGAAGAGACGACGACGGGCGTCAACCGCCTCTACCAGCTCCAGAAGAAGGGCCTCCTTCCCTTCCCCGCGATCAACGTCAACGACAGCGTCACCAAGTCGAAGTTCGATAACAAGTACGGCTGCAAGGAATCGCTCGTCGACGGCATCCGCCGCGCGACGGACGTGATGATGGCCGGCAAGGTCGCGGTCGTCTGCGGTTACGGCGACGTCGGCAAGGGCTCGGCCGCCTCGCTCCTCGGCGCCGGCGCGCGCGTCAAGGTGACGGAAGTCGATCCGATCTGTGCGCTCCAGGCCGCGATGGACGGGTTCGAGGTCGTGACGCTCGATGACGCGGCGCCCACCGCCGACATCATCATCACCACCACGGGCAACAAGGACGTCGTTACGATCGACACGATGCGCCTGATGAAGGACATGGTGATCCTCGGCAACATCGGCCATTTCGACAACGAGATCCAGGTCGTCGCGATGCGCAACATGAAGTGGACGAACATCAAGCCGCAGGTGGACATGGTCGAGTTTCCCGACGGCAAGCGCATCCTGCTCCTGTCGGAAGGCCGCCTCCTCAACCTCGGCAACGCCACCGGCCATCCTTCCTTCGTGATGTCCGCCTCCTTCACCAACCAGACGCTTGCGCAGATCGAGCTCTTCACCAAGGGCGAGAAGTACGGCAACGAGGTCTACGTGCTGCCTAAGCACCTCGACGAGAAGGTCGCGCGCCTCCATCTCGCAAAACTCGGCGCCAAGCTCACCGAGCTCTCCGAAGAGCAGGCCGCCTATATCGGCGTGACGCAACAGGGCCCGTTCAAGGCCGAGCACTACCGTTACTGACGTCTCTACACAGGCCCGCAACCGAGCCTCCAGAACCGACTCAGAAAGACCGCAAACGGGCAACCCCGTTGGCGGTCTTTCTTTTTCGGTGCTGTAGCATTCGTGTCCTTTGCCGGGATTCGCGATCCGTTTACCATGATCGAATCGCGCTTCGCCGACGGGGATTTCGGCGCGGCGCGAGACGATCGGGATATCCGCGTTTCGGCGCGGCGATGCCTCGTTCAGTGCGGCGGCGAAGGACGGGGGTATGCCTTCGATGATGGGATCGAACGGGTCCGGAGGCCGGACAGGCCCCGGGAAAAGAGGAAGGACAGGCGATGATCGCTCGGCTTTTCCGGTCGCGGCGCTTGCGGGCGCCTGGCTTGCGGTAGGCACTTCGCGGTCCGCCGCCCAGGCTCTCGATGACGGCGTCCGCCTCGCGATGGCCCCGCACGAGATCCTCTATCTCGCGCTCTTCGCGCTGGCGATCGGCACGGCGATGCTCGTCGTCGTCTGGCTGATCCGCCAGAGAAGCGACATCGCCGATGCGAACGAGCGACTTTCCCTGCAACTTTCGGATCTCAGGTTCGAGGCCGACAAGCGCGCGGCCATCATCTCCGGGGACGATCAGCGCGTGCTCGTCTTTTCCGGTCCCGGCGCGCCGGAAGTGCTGGGCGTCCTTCCCCCAGCCAGCGGCACGCCCACCGACGCCCGCCGCTTCCTCACCTATACCGACTGGCTCCAGCGCGAGGCCGCCGTCCGCCTCGACGCGGCGATCGAGACGCTGAGACGGGTCGCCGAGCCTTTCCGGATGATCGTCGAGCCGGAAGGGCTCGCGATCCCCGGCGGAACCGGAGCCCGCCATGCCGTCGAGGTCACCGGCCGCACCATCGGCGCGCTCGCCGTCGTCCGCTTCGCACCGCTTGCCGGCCTTCGAGAGGAGCTGACGCGGCTCCATGGCGACCACGAGCGGGTGATCGCCACGATCGAGACGATGCAGAGCCTCTGCGACGCGCTGACCATGCCGGTCTGGCTGCGCGACCGGGAACGCCGCATCGTTTGGGTCAACAAGGCCTATGCCGAAGCCGTCGAGGCGGACGGTGCCGCCGACGCCGTCGGACGGCAGATCGAGTTCCTGAACGAGCAGGACCGCGCGACGATCGCGCTTGCGGTCGAGGAGCGCGGCGTCTTCTCGGACAGGCTGACGACGGTCGTCGATGCCGATCGGCGCAATTTCAGCGTGATCGACGCGGCCGGACCGCTTGGCTCGGCGGGCGTCGCCGTCGACGTGTCGGACGCGGAGTCGGTGCGGATGGAGCTCCGCCAGACGGTCAAGAGCCATTCGGAGACGCTCGACCATCTGACCACGGCCGTCGCGCGCTTCGACGAGAAGACGCAGCTCATCTATCACAACGCCGCCTTCCAGCGGCTTTTCGATCTCGACGCCCTGTATCTCGACACGGCGCCGGACCATGTCGCGATGATGGACCTCCTGCGCTCGCGCGGAACTTTGCCGGAGGACCGTCCGCTGCGCGATCTCAAGAACGAGATCATGGCAGCCTACCGCGCGACCGAGCCGACCGAACTCCTATGGCATCTCGCCGACGGGCGCACGCTCAGGATCTTCGCCAGCCCCCAGCCGCAAGGCGGAGCGACATGGGTCTTCGAGGACCTCACCGAGAAGCTCGAGCTCGAGAGCCGCCTCAACGCGCTCGTGCGCCTGCAGGGCGAGACGCTGGACTATCTGAACGAAGCCGTCGCCGTCTTCGGACAGGACGGGCGCCTGCGTCTTTCCAATCCGGCCTTCGGCGAGATGTGGGGCCTCGAGGACGGCTTCCTTGCTGCCAAGCCGCACATCAAGATGCTCGGCAAGGCGACCCCGATCGCGATCCGTGCCTCGGAGAACGGGCGCGCCGAGATCGATTGGACGGCCTTCTCCCGAGCCGTGACCGCCTTCGACGAGGGCGCGCGCGAGGCGACGGGAGGCGAGTTCGCGCTCCGCGACGGCCGGATCGCAAGATATGGCATCGTGCCGCTCCCCAACGGGCAGACGATGCTGACCTTCGCCGACATCTCGGACGCGCGCCGTGCCGAGCGGATGCTGCGCGAGCGCAACGAGGCGCTGGAGGTGGCGGACCGGATCAAGACCGAATTCGTCAAGCACGTGAACTACGAGCTGCGCTCGCCGCTGACCAACATCATCGGCTTCTCCGCCCTCCTGCGCTCGACCGAAACGGGGCCGCTCAATCCGCGGCAGGCCGAGTATCTCGACTACATCCAGGTCTCGACCTCCTCGCTGATGACCATCGTCAACGACATCCTCGATCTCGCCTCGATCGATGCTGGAACGATGGATCTCGAAATCACCGATGTCGACATCGCGGAAACCGCCGAAAAGGCCGCGGAGGCGATCCGCGACCGGCTGAAGGAGAACGACATCACCATATTGGTCGACGTCGCCGACGCCGGAGCGAGCTTGCGCGCCGACGAACACCGGGTGACGCAGATTCTCTTCAACCTTCTGTCGAACGCTGCGAATTTTGCGCCGTCCGGTTCGACGATCCAGCTCACCGCCCGCCGCAGCGCCGAGGCCGTCTCCTTCCTCGTGCGCGACGAGGGGCCGGGCATCGCGCCTGACCAGATCGCCCGCATCTTCGAGCGCTTCGAGAGCGATCCGGTCGGGGCGCGCAACTCCGGCGCCGGCCTCGGCCTCTCCATCGTCAAGAGTTTCGTCGAGCTCCACAAGGGCTCGGTCGACATCGAATCGTCGGTCGACGGCGGCGGGACGACGGTCATCTGCCGTTTTCCGACGGACGGGACGGGGATCGAAGGGGGAGCGGAGTGAGAGGATTTGATCGGAAGGTGCGCGGCCCTGACACTGGTCGTGCGGTTTCGACGGCAGCGCCGCACCCCCCTCTGTCCTGCCGGACATCTCCCCCTCAAGGGTGGAGATCGGCACGTTGCCGAA
>JACMIV010000048.1 GCA_014380965.1 Rhizobiaceae bacterium
ACGCATGCGGCGCTGCTCGCCGTCCTCGGCGAGATCGCGATGCCCGGTGAGACGATCGGCTGCGAGGCGATCACCTATCCCGGCGTGCGCGCCATCGCCGAGCAGCTCGGCCTACGCCTTGCCGGAATCCCCGGCGATGCCGACGGGATCGATCCCGGCGCTCTCGCCCGGCTGGGGCGGACAGGCGCGATCCGCACGCTCTACCTCAACCCGACGATCCGCAACCCGACGACCGAGACCATGCCCATGCAGCGGCGGGCGGAGATCGTCGAGGTCGCGCGGCGCTACGGCATCCGCATCGTCGAGGACGACGCCTACGGCTTCCTGCCCGTCGAAGCGCCCGCGGCCCTCGCGATGCTGGCGCCCGAGCTCACCTTCCACGTCTCGGGGCTCGCCAAATGTCTCGGCGCCGGCCTTCGCCTCGCCTATCTGCTCTGCCCGGAGACGCGGATGGCGCGGCGCGTCGCCGGCCGCCTCAAGACCGCCACCGTCATGGCCTCGCCCGTCACCTCGGCGCTCGCCTCGCGCTGGATCGACACCGGCGTTGCCGACGATATCCTGGCAGCGATCCGCGCCGAGGCGAAGGCCCGCCAGCGCATCGCGTCGGAGGTCTTGCCGCAGGGCTGCGCGCGACTCGATGTCGAGGGCTTTCACCTCTGGGTCACGCTCCCCGCGCCCTGGACGCGAGCGCGGATCGTCGACTGGATGCGCGGCCAGTCGCTCGGCGCGGTGGCGAGCGACGTGTTCGCGCTGGAAGAGCCGCTGCCGGAGGCGTTTCGCCTCTGTCTCGGCGGAGCAGCGTCCCGGGCCGAGACGCGGCGGACGCTGGAATTCCTGGCCGACGCCTTCGAGCATCCGCCGAACATGATCCATGACGGACTTTAGGAGCTGACGTCGAACGCCCGGTGACCTCTACTCAGCCGGCTTCATCCCGGCGCTCGACGCACCCGCCGCCGTCTTGCCAGAATGCTCGATCGCGAATTCCTCTTCGGGGGAAAGGATGAGCTTGTGGCGACCGACGACGGCGAAATAGGCGATGGCGACGGCGAACCAGACGGCGACCCAGAGGACGCCCTTGGTGAAGTTCGGGTCCTGCACCTGATAGGAAAGCGTGACCACCGCGATCACGATCGTCAGCACCGCGCCGGGGATGCCAAGCGGCGAGCGGAAGGGGCGCTCGATGTGCGGCATGTTCCGGCGCAGCAGGATGAAGGAGATCGCCTGCATGATGTAGGAGAACATCGCGCCGAAGACGGCCATGTTGAGAAGGATCGTGCCGATCGCCGCTCCGCCCGCGGCCGCTCCTAGCGCGAACCAGATGATGAGCATGACCGTGAGGCCCATGATCGCGCCGCCGATCATCGCGACGTGCGGCGTCTTGAACTTCGAGTGCGTCACCGAGAGGAAGGTCGGGAAATAGCCGGCGCGCGAGAGCGAATAGACCTGCCGCCCCTGCGCGTAGAGGATCGTGTGGAAGCTCGCGATGAGGCCTGTCAGCGCGACGAGGCCGAGAAGCACCACGCCGCCGTCGCCGTAAACCGCCTTGAAGCCGTCCAGCAGCGGCTCGAGCGCCGTGCTGAGATGGAAGGAGCCCACCCCCGGCAAGGACGGGTTCAGGAGCACGATCATGAAGGCCGAGAGCATCAGCGTCGCCATGCCGAGCATGATGCCCTTCGGCATGTCGCGCTTCGGGTCGACCGACTCTTCGGCCGCGAGCGGAAGCTGCTCGATGGCGAGGAAGAGCCAGACGGCGAAGGGGAGCGTCGCCAGTACGCCGGAGAGGCCGAAGGGAAACCACGGCCCGTTGCCCTCGGGAAGCTCGACAGCCTTCCCGTCGGGACCGACGCCGATGTTGAGCGCCCAGCGCGAGAAATCCATGTTCGGGATGGCGCTGATCCAGAAGACGACGAGGACGGCGAGCGAAATCAGGGTGATGACGAAGGTCACCTTGAACGAGAGTTCGAGCCCGTAGATGTTGAGGCCGAGGAAGATGAGGTAGAAGGCGATCCAGACGAAGGGCGAATAGCCGGGGTCGAGGCCTAGGATGACGTTCACATAGGCGGTGATGAACGTTACGATGACGGCCGGGGTGATGACGTATTCGACGTTTTCGCAAAGGCCGGTGATGAAACCGCCCCAGGGGCCCATGGCCGTGCGCGCGAAGGAATAGGCGGCGCCCGTGTGCGGCAGAGCGGGGCTCATCTCGGCGATCGAGAAGGTGAGGCCGAGGTACATGATCGCGATGATCACGCCCGCGACCAGCATGCCGCCCCAGCCGCCGGTGGCGAAGCCAAAATTCCAGCCGGAGAAGTGGCCGGAGATCACCGCGCCGACGCCGAGCGCCCAGAGCGACCAGACGCCCGCATATTTCGACAGGCCGCGCTTCTCGAAATAGCTTGCGTCCGCGCTCTTGTAGGTGACGCCCGACTGACCGTCCTGCATGGCATGCCCCTTCCGGATAATCCCCCGAGGCAGTCTGTTCACCACGTTTCGGTGCTGTCAATCGCGGCAGCGTGATCGATTGCTTAGATTTATTGCAGTGCAACGGGTAGCGGAGCGTCGGTGCACCATCAGGGCGAAATGCCGGGCTTCTCCAGCGCAGGCAAGGCGGCAACGCCCTCGATCAGACCCTCGTCGTCCTTCAGACCCACTCCGCTGAGGCCGAGCGCACGGGCGCGGGTTAGGAGACCAGCGATCTTCGCGGCTGCAAGCTGTGGCGCAAGCCCTCCCGCGCGGATGTTGGAGACGCAATTGCGGTCCGCATCCGTCTTTCCGCTGCGCGGCGCGAAGGTGAGGTAGGCGCCGAGGCTGTCGGCGGCCGAAAGGCCGGGGCGCTCGCCGATCAGCATGAGCACCAGCCTCGCCCCGAGGACCTCGCCGATCGGATCGGAGAGGGCGACGCGAGCGCCCGAAGCGAGCACGATGGGCGCGACGTGCCATGCCTGGGGCAGAAGCTTGAGGATGGAGAGGGCGCTTTCGCCCGCATAAGTGTTGACGGCACGAGCCGACAGGCCGTCGCCGATGACGATCGCAAGGTCGGGAGGCTCGAAACCGCTGACCAGCGCCGCAAGCTCGGCGCGCGCGGCAGCGGAGAGGCGCCTGCCGAGGTCGGGGCGGCGAAGATAGGTCGCGCGGTCCCCGGCCTCGCTTGCGACATGGACGCAAGGCCTTCCCGCCGTCTGCAGATGCGCGGCGATCGCATCCGCTTCGAACGCGGCGTGAACGGCGTCGCGGGCCCTGGCATGCGCCTCGGCGAAATCGAGATGGGCGGCCGTCGGAAGGCCTGAGCCATAGCGCCCAAGCCCGATCCGCGCCTCGGTATAGCGTCGGAGCGCGGCGATGGGGTGGAGGGCGACGGGAAGGCGCGGATCCGCCATGGGGTCAGGACGCCTCCAGAAGCCGGGAGCGGGCCAGAAGGTCGACCGACCGATCCCCGGCGGAGGGAACGAGCTGGCCGGCGCCGTCGAAAATGCCGAAATCCTGGAGCCAGGCCTCGAACTCCGGCGCGGCGCGCAGGCCGAGCGCCTGCCGGATGTAGGCTGCATCATGGAAGGACGTGGACTGGTAGTTCAGCATGATGTCGTCCGATCCCGGCACGCCCATGACGAAGTTGACGCCGGCGACGCCGAGCAGCGTCAGGAGCGTATCCATGTCGTCCTGGTCGGCCTCGGCGTGGTTGGTGTAGCAGACGTCGCAGCCCATCGGCAGGCC
>JACMIV010000373.1 GCA_014380965.1 Rhizobiaceae bacterium
CGAGACGGAGTGGAAGCCGCGGATCGCCGACTCCGAATCGACGCCACCACCGAGCCAGGGCGCCCGGTCGTCGTCCACCGTCTCGACCAGCGCGAAGCTCTCGCCGTCCGGGCCCGCGAAGACGAGCCGCTCGTCGCCGAA
This sequence comes from Rhizobiaceae bacterium, assembly GCA_014380965.1. Taxonomy (GTDB): domain Bacteria; phylum Pseudomonadota; class Alphaproteobacteria; order Rhizobiales; family Rhizobiaceae; genus Plantimonas. Next base: position 142 of record JACMIV010000373.1, read on the forward strand.
GCGCGCGTCGCGCGACATCTGGCCGACCTCGTGGGAGGCAAGGCGTGTCTCCCACGATTTCAGGGCGCCCTTCGGCACGGAAAAGGCGGTCGTCCCGACCTCGCCGGCGCCGGCAAAAGCCTTGCCCATGTTCGGAAACGGAAAGTAGGTCATCACCGAGCCCGGCGTGCCGATCTCGTCGCCGTAGTAGAGATGGTAGACGTCGGGCGCGTCGAAGTTCACCGTCTTCTTCACCCGGCGCAGACCGAGCGTCTGCGTGAAGAAGGCGTTGTTCTCCCTGGCGTCCGCCGCCATCGAGGTAACGTGGTGGAGACCCTTGATCTGGTCGAGCATCATGACGGTCCTTCGATTGCCTGCGGTCGGCCCATCATGTGGCGAGACGCAGCCCTATCGGAAGTCGCGTCAGCGTCGTCTGACCGTCAACGCTTCATTGACAGTCGAGCGGTGATGTCAGCGATCTGGTGGCAGTCCGATGAACGACGAATGAAAACGGCCGCCGAAGCGAACTCCGGCGACCGTATCGGATCATGACAACAACAGGACGACCCGTCGTCAGTTGCGGCGATCGATCAGCTCGCGCCGTTCGCCCTGGACGTCGCGGCGTTCCCCGCGCACGTCCCGCCGCTCTTCGCGCACGTCCCGCCGCTCTTCGCGAACATCGCGGCGCGCATCGCGAACGTCGCCGCGCTCCTCACGTACCTCCCGGCGTTCGTACTTGAGGTTGCCGCCTTCTCGGCGAGCATCGCGGAGATCGCGTCGGGCATCGCGAAGGTCGCCACGCTCCTCCCGCCGCTCGCGCACCGCTTCGCCGAGTTCGCGCCGCTCCTCGCGGACATCGCGGCGTTCCTCGCGCACGTCGCGTCGGCCGTCCCGTCGGTCGTCTCGGAACTCGCGGCGGTCATCTCTGAAGTCGCGACGATCATCCCTGAACTCGCGCCGGTCGTCCCGTCGGTCGTCGCGCCGGTCCTCGATGATGTCGCGGCGAACCTCGCGCCGGAAATCGCGGCGGTCTTCGCGTCTGTCCTCCCGGCGGTCGAGGTACCGGTCCCGATACCAAGAACTGCCGGTGTAGTAACGCCGATGATAGTCGTAAGGGTCGAAGCCGAGCACGGGAACGCCGACCGAGATTCCGACGGTCGAGATCGGCTGCCGGTTGTAGCGGGCGCCGAGATAGGAGAGGTAACTGCCCGAGACCCAGCCGCGTCCGCCGTCCCAATCGACGTCGCACCAGTTGTAGCCGGAAAGGCAGCCGTAGACCGTGATGACGTCGCCGGCAGGGATCGTCCCGTAGCGCTGGTAGGCGGCACTGGGTCCGGTCCGCACGTTGAGATCCGTCGTGACGACGGCGCTGGTGGCTGCAGCGGCGATGCCGGGCAGGAGAAGACCCGCCGCGAGGGCGAGCGACGTGATGCTGATGTGTGAGATGCTCTTGAACATCGTGCCTGTCCTTCGGAAACGTCGGGTGCGGCCAGCAGCAGCCGCGGTCGAGGTGCCCAACTCCGGAAGCACACATAGCGTTCCGCATCTGAACCGGCCGTGAACGTCCGCTTTCGGCGCCGTTCAGACGATCCGCCGCGCTTCGCGGCGCAAAAGAAGAAGCGCACGGCTTGCGCTTTTTTCGAACTGGATCAGAGTGGGGTCGACAGTGGAAGACCGACGATTCGAACGGACACCGTGATGGCGAAGACCAAGAAGACGGAGAAGCGGCCCGGCGAGGGGCTTGGCACGCTCGATATGACGGCGCGCATGGAGAACAGCGAATACGAGAAGCGTCTCCCAGCTCTCCAGACGACGCTGGTTCAGATTCAGCAGGCCTATTTCGGCTCCGACAGGAGCGCGGTCGTCGTCTTCGAGGGCTGGGACGCTGCGGGCAAGGGCGGTGCCATCCGCCGCATGTCGAGCGTGCTCGATCCGCGCGGCTTCAAGGTCTGGCCGATCGCCGCCCCGTCGCCGGAGGACTTGAAGCGTCATTATCTCGCGCGCTTCTGGGAGAAACTTCCCGGCACCGGTGGCATCGCCGTCTTCGATCGCTCCTGGTACGGCCGGGTGCTTGTCGAACGCGTCGAGGGCTTCGCCACGAAGACGGAATGGCGCAGGGCCTATGACGAGATCGAGGGCTTCGAGAAGACGCTTGTCGATGCCGGCACTCGAATCGTCAAGATCTTCCTCGCCGTCAGCCGGGAGGAGCAGCGGAAACGTTTCCTCGCACGCTTGGATGATCCCTCGAAGCGCTGGAAGCTCAGCGTGGAAGACTTCCGGAATCGCGACCGATGGGAGGCCTATGTCGAGGCGGCGGACGAGATGCTGGACAAGACGTCCGCACCCGGGGCCCCGTGGCACGCCATTGCGTCCAATGACAAGCGATTCGCCCGCATCGCAGCCCTTCAGGCGATCTGTGACCACTTGTCCGAGGGGGTGGACCTGACGCCACGACCGCTCGATCCCGCGGTAGCAAGAGCGGCTGAGGACCTGAAGAGGGCATTGGCGAAAGGCGAGTTGGCTTGAATCTCCTTTTGAGGGACCTGCGTCGATGTTTCACGTGAAACATTCACTGTCGCCAAGCGACAAAGGGTGTGGCGCGGTTGCCGCTCGCCTGCGAAAAGACCGCCATTCGGCTTGAGCGGGAAAGATTTGGACGCCGAACGGAAACCGTGCTAGGAACAATCCCGGAATGGATTGCCCGTCGTCGCGGGTGCGCGGACGCACGGAGCCATTCCTTCTTTATTTCGATAGGATCGAGTACATGGCCCAGACTGGCACAGTGAAGTTCTTCAACGCGGACAAGGGCTTCGGCTTCATCTCCCCCGACAGCGGCGGCAGTGACGTCTTCGTCCACATCTCCGACGTCGAGCGTTCGGGCCTGTCCCGCCTGTCCGACAACCAGAAGGTGACCTTCGATTCCGAGCCGGATCCGCGCGGCAAGGGCCCGAAGGCCGTCAACATCCAGGCGGCCTAAGCCTCCTAGAGATGTGACGATAGGATCGGCCCCGCTTCGGCGGGGCCTTTTCGTTTCAGGGGCAGGAATTCTGACCCGACGCCATCGGCGACCGCGCCTGATCGACTGGCTGCAAAGCGTCCTGAAACGCTCCTCGACCTGCCGCAGGCCGCGGCCTCTTCGGTCCGACCGTCAGGCCGCCCGGCTCCACGCAGCATTGGAAGCCCCTCGGCCCGCATCGGCGCCGTGGTGAGTCGGACCGCCGTCGATGAGGAAACGTTCGACGATCTTGCCGAGGTGGTGGGCGTCGTCGGCGAGCGCCTGGACGGCGGCCGTCGTCTCTTCGACGAGGGCAGCGTTCTGCTGGGTCGCCTTGTCCATCTGGTCGGCGGCGCTCGCCACGCTTCGAAGGCTCGTCGCCTGCTCCTTGGCCGAGGCGGCGATCTTGGCGATCACCCCGGTCATGGTCGAGACCTCTTCGACGATCTCCTCGAGGCTGCGCCCGGACGCCGTCACCAGATCGACGCCGGTCTTGACCTCGTCGCCGGAAGCCGAGATGAGGCTCTTGATCTCCTTGGCGGCTTCCGCCGAGCGCTGGGCGAGCGCGCGCACTTCCTGGGCGACGACGGCAAAGCCCCGTCCCGCCTCGCCCGCCCGCGCAGCTTCCACGCCCGCGTTCAAAGCGAGGAGATTGGTCTGGAAGGCGATCTCGTCGATGACGCCGATGATCTGGCTGATCTTCTGCGAGGAGGCCTCGATCCGGCTCATCGCCTCGACCGCCTGGGCGACGATCTGACCGCCCTTCTCGGCCTTTGCCCGCGCCGCGGTGGCGACCTTCTGGGCGTTGGCCGAGCTTTCGGCGGTCTGGTTGACGGCACCCGTCACCTCCCCGAGCGCGGCAACCGTCTCTTCCAGCGACGCGGCCTGCTGCTCGGTGCGCTGCGCCAGATCATTCGAGGAATCGGCGATGTTGTTGGTCGCACTCGCGACGTTCTCGACGGTGGACGCGACATCGGCGAACGCGTCGGACAGAGCGCCGATCGCGGTGTCGAAATCCGTTCCAATGCGGGTGAAGGTTGCGGGAAGCGTGCCGCTCAGGCGGGCTCGGAGATCGCCCTTGGCGACGCGGCTGAGCGCCGTCGCGAGGGTTTCCATGGCGTCCGTCTGTTCGCCGGCCGCGATCGCCTTCGCAGCTTCCGCCTTTGCGCCCTCTTCGCGCATCTGGACCATGATGGTAAGGTCGACGAGGAATGTCACATAGGCCGGCTTGCCGTTGATCTCGGTCGCCATGATCGTCACGAAGCCGGGGAAGGTCGAGCCGTCGAGACGCTTGGTCACCCATTCGAAACGGGTGCAGCCGTCCTTCGCGGCGAACTCGATGACTTCGCGGGCGCGCTTGTCGCTGCGGCTGCCGTCGGGCTGGAGTTCCGGCGAAAGCGCGGAGGGCGTCATGCCGACGATCGCCTCGCGGCTGCCCCGCAGCATCGATTCCGTCGCGGGATTGCAGTCCATGATCACGCCGTCCTGCAGGACGTAATATCCATCGGGAGAGATCTGGATGACCGCGTCGGCGAACTGTTCGCGGTAGGTCCGCTTCTTCTGGAATGATTTGAACACGAGCGCTATGCCTCCCCGCATGAACCTCGAACATAGCGCGACGTACTGAACAAACCGTTGCGCACGCCATTGGGGAAACGAGGTGCACCTTTTTGGCGTGCGGCCACTATCCGCTTCCAACCTCTCGCAAATCTGACCTACGCTTTTTCGGTCGGTCCCAGTGAAGGGGCCGGGAGGCCGGCAAGGAGCACGCCCGCGCCGAGCAAGGCACCCTCATGCCGATGCGGCCGCCTTGATGCGCTCGCGGCTGATCGGCAGGTCGTGGATGCGCCGGCCGATCGCCTGTCGGACGGCATTGCCGAGGGCTGCCGCCGTCGGCCCCTGCGCCGCCTCGCCGGCGCCGAGGAAAGGTTCGCCCGGCTGTTCGACGATGTGAACCTCGACGCTGTCGGGAACGCTCGCAAAGCGCAGAATCGGGTAGCTCGACCAGTCCGTGCTGGTCATGCGCGTGTCGTCGAACGTCGCCTGTTCGTAGAGCGTCCAGCTGATCGACTGGAGGATGCCGCCCTCCGTCTGGTTGCGGATGCCGTCGGGACTGACCGCCTCGCCCGCGTCGATGGCGCTCACCGCCCGGACGACGCGCACCCGCCCCGTTTCGGGGTTCACCTCGACGTCGACGGCGATGGCGAGATAGGCGGCAAGGTTCTTGTAGCGGGCAAAGGCGAAACCGCGCCCGAAGCCCTCGGCCGGCACCGACGCCGACCAGCTCGAGCGTTCGGCCGCCAACTCCACGACGGCGCGGGCGCGCGGGTCGTCGAGATGGCGAAGGCGGAACTCCACGGGATCGGCACCCGCTTCGCGCGCCAGATCGTCGATCATGCTTTCGAGCGCGAAGACGTTGGCATAGGCGCCGAGCCCGCGCAGCGCGGAAACCCGCACGGGCATGTCTGGCAGGAAGTGCCAGCGGATGCGGGTGTTCGGTATCGTGTAGAGGGGCACGGCGTTCCGGTCGCCATTGCCGGAGGGGCTGATCGACAGCTCAGCCGGCTCCGGCGCAAAGGGCTTTGCGAGATGGCGGGCCGCAAGCAGCGCGCCGGCGCCGCCCGGTCGCGTCGTGTGGGTGTTGCTCCAGAGGTCGAAGGCCCAGTGGCTGATGCGCCCGTCGCCGCCGAGCGCCGCCTCCACCTCGATCAGCATGGCCGCGCCTGTCGGCTCGTCGGCATGTTCC
>JACMIV010000374.1 GCA_014380965.1 Rhizobiaceae bacterium
TCCGTTCCTCCGCTTCGCGCCGTCCGCAGACGAGGAGGACGGGCACCTTCGCTAGGCTGTGCTCTCGGACCATGTAGTTGATCTTCTCGTTGCGGATGTCGACCTCGACCCGAAGCCCTGCCTCGCGCAGTTCCTCCGCCACGATGTGGGCGTAGTCGTCCGCCTCGGAGGTGATGGTCGCCACCACGACCTGCACGGGGGCAAGCCACAGCGGCAGATGCCCGGCGTAGTTCTCGATCAAGATGCCGAGAAAGCGCTCCATCGAGCCGCAGATCGCGCGGTGGATCATCACCGGCACGGTCTTGTTCGAGTCCTTGTCGATGAAGAACGCCCCGAAGCGCTCCGGCAGGTTGAAGTCGACCTGTGTCGTCCCGCACTGCCATTCGCGGCCGATCGCATCCCGCAGCGTGTACTCGAACTTCGGACCGTAGAAGGCCCCCTCGCCCTCGTTGATCGCCGTCCGGATGCGGCCGCCCGACTGCGCCTCGATGGTGGCGAGCACCTCGCGCATCACCCTCTCGGCATGATCCCACATCTCGTCCGACCCGACGCGCTTCTCCGGCCGCGTCGAGAGCTTGACGACGATCTCCTCGAAGCCGAAGTCGCCGTAGACCGAAAGGATCAGATCGTTGATCTTCAGGCACTCGGCCGCCATCTGATCCTCCGTGCAGAAGACGTGCGCGTCGTCCTGCGTAAAGCCGCGCACGCGCATAAGCCCGTGCATCGCTCCCGACGGCTCGTAGCGATGGACCATTCCGAATTCCGCATAGCGAATAGGAAGATCGCGGTAGGACTTAAGGCCGTGCTTGAAGATCTGGATGTGCCCGGGGCAGTTCATCGGCTTCAGCGCGAAGACGCGTTTGTCCTCGGCCTCCTCGCCGGCGGACTGCACCTGGAACATGTTCTCCTTGTACCAGCCCCAGTGACCCGAGGTTTCCCAGAGCGCCTTGTCGAGCACCTGCGGCGCGTTCACCTCGGCATAGTCGCCGAGAAGACGGCGTCGCATGTAGGCAACGAGGTCCTGGAAGATCGACCACCCCTTCGGATGCCAGAAGACGACGCCCGGCCCCTCCTCCTGGAAATGGAAAAGGTCCATCTCCCGGCCGAGGCGGCGATGGTCGCGTTTCTCCGCTTCCTCCAACATGTGGAGATAGGTCTGAAGCTGCTCGGGCGTCGCGAAGGCGGTGCCATAGATGCGCGACAACATCGGATTGTTCGAGTCGCCGCGCCAGTAGGCGCCGGCGACGCGCATCAACTTGAACGCCTCCCCGATCTGGCCGGTCGAGGCCATGTGCGGCCCGCGGCAGAGGTCGAACCAGTCGCCCTGGCTGTAGATCTTGAGGTCCTGTCCCTCCGGGATCATATCGACGAGTTCGACTTTGTAGGCCTCGCCCTTCTCTGCAAAGACCGCCCTCGCCTTCTCGCGGCTCCAGACTTCCTTCTTGAACGGCGTGTTTCGGCGGATGATCTCGGCCATCTTCTTCTCGATGACCGGCAGGTCGTCGGGTGTGAAGGGCGTCTCCTTGGCGAAGTCGTAGTAGAAGCCGTTCTCGATCACCGGCCCGATCGTCACCTGCGTTCCCGGCCAGAGCTCCTGCACCGCCTCGGCCATCACATGAGCCGCGTCGTGGCGAATCAGCTCGAGCGCCCGAGGATCGTCGCGCGTCACGATCTCGAGCCTGCCGGACGCGCCGACGGGATCGGACAGATCGCGCAGCTCGCCGTCGAGGGCATAGGCGACGGATTTCTTCAGCAGGGACTTCGAGATGCCGCCGGCGATCTCGGCGCCGGTCGTCGCCGGCTCGAAGGAACGCACGGAGCCGTCGGGAAATTCCAAGTCGATCATGTCTTCGCCTCTCCGCTCACCCCCGCCTACCAATGCGGGAAAGCCTGTTCGATCGATGGTTCGTTCGGGCCGTGGGTCGGCACTTCACTGAGGTGAGGCTCTTAGCACCGCCGACGCGGATCGCAAGGCCGGCCGACGAGATGCCGCCGTCAGTCCCTGGCAGGATGATCGTGCCCGCAGCTTGCGGCCGGTGCCCCATTTTTGAGGTCCGGCACGCGGTCGATCCCGGCCGTCCCGAACGGCCCGCACCGCGCGACGCGCTTTGCCGCCAGCCATCCACCGCGCACGATCCCATATCGAGCGATGGCCTCGTAAGCATATTCCGAACAGGTCGGCAGATGCCTGCAATGGCCGCCCACGAAGGAGGAAA
>JACMIV010000375.1 GCA_014380965.1 Rhizobiaceae bacterium
CATCCGCCACTCGGCGGATCGGCTCTTCGCCATGACCGCGACGCGGCCGCGCAGAAAGCGCCAGCCGAGGTCGCGCACCTGCGGAATGAAAAGGAGGTAGCCGATCGCGTCGGTGACGAGGCCGGGCGTCAGGAGGAGGACGCCTGCGACGACGATCATCAGCCCGTGGACCAGTTCGCGCCCCGGCATTCGGCCGGCCTGCGTCTCCGCCTGGATCCGCATCAGCGTCGACAGGCCCTGGCGGCGCAGGAGGAGCACACCGAGGATCGCGCTGCCGACGACGAGGCCGAGCGTCGGCCAGAGACCGATCGCGTTGCCGACGAGGATGAAGACCGTGATCTCCAGGATCGGCACGACGAGAAGCATCAACGGGAGAAGGGCGAGGGGCATCGGGTTTGGAATTTCTCCAGGACAGGATACGAGGACAGGATGGGATCGGAATTCGGGTAGCGACATTCTGCGGCTTTCCTGGCGGAGGACATCGCCACAGAAAGGACAAGGCCGGACCCTCCTCATCGATCGGCTTTCACCTTTTTCGAAGAATGATCCGCACAAACAAGATAGGATCGGAGCTGGACAATTTGAATGCGGGCGCCGCTCACTTATATGCGGGTCCACGGCGCGCTCGGATCATGTCCGCTTTTCCGGATCGATGCCAGCCAAGAGCCGAGCCAAGAGGAATGACGACGCCATGAGCTTCGGGACGATCTTCATCATTATCGTGGCGGCGGTCGTCCTGTTCCAATTGCGCAGCGTGCTCGGCCGGCGCACCGGCAGCGAGCGTCCGCCCTACGATCCCTACACCCGCCGCGAGCCCGGCAAGGTCGAGGGGACGACTGCCCAGGGCAATGTCGTCACGCTGCCGAACCGGCGTGCCAACGACGTCTCGGAGGCGCCGGCAGAGCCGTACGCTTCGATCGACGCGGTCGTTCCGCCTTCCGACCCCGCCAATGCTGAGCTTCGGCGGATCAAGGATGCCGATACCGGTTTCGACGCCAAGCAGTTCCTCGACGGCGTCAAGATCGCCTACGAGATGATCGTCACCGCTTTTGCGGCCGGCGATCGCAAGTCGCTGAAAAGCCTATTGTCGCAAGAGGCCTATCAGGGATTCGAAGGCGCGATCGGCGACCGCGAGAAGCGCTCGGAAACGATGAAATCGATCTTCGTCGGCATCGACGACGCCACCATCGTTTCGGCTTTCGTGCGCGAACGCGAGGCTTTGATCACGGTACGGATCGTCTCGCAGCTCATCTCCTCGGTGACCGCGCCGAACGGCGAGATCGTCGACGGGGATCCGGAGGCCGTCGTCGAGGTGCGGGACGTCTGGACCTTCGCCCGCGACATCCGCTCGCGCGATCCGAACTGGAAGCTGGTCGAGACCGAGGCCGAAAACGGCTGAACCGCGGACGTATCCCGTGACGCCGCTGCTGCGACCTGCCGCCTATAAGGACATCCCTGGATGGGCTGACGCCGACCCTCGACCGGCGCTGGCAGCCTTTTGCCTGTCGGCCGAGCGTTTCCTGGATGGCGCGGTATCGACCGGAACGCTCGGCATCGACGCCGTCGCGTTCCTGCCGGCAGCGGCTGCCGCTTTACCCTTGAAACACGAGGCGGTCTCGGCTTCCGCGGCCAGAGACTTGTTCGAAGCGCATTTCCACCCGGCCACCCTCGCGGCCAAGACCGAAGATCGCAGCGTGCGCGGCTTCCTCACCGGTTATTACGAGCCGGAGGTCGACGCCTCGCTCGTTCCCGACGCGCGCTATCGCTTTCCTCTCTACGGTCCGCCGCACGATCTCGTGAAGGTGGACGACGTTTCCAGGCCGGCCGGGCTCGACGCGTCCTTCCGCTTCGCGCAGAGGCGAGCGGACGGGTGGCTCGACGAATATCCCGACCGGGGCCGCATCGAAGCGGGCTATCTTTTCGGGCGGGGTCTCGAGATCGCCTATCTCGACAATCCGGTCGACGCCTTCTTCATCCACATCCAGGGCTCGGCGCGTCTGAAGCTGCCGGACGGACGACGCATGCGCGTCACCTATGCGGCGAAGACCGGGCACCCCTTCACGGCGATCGGCCGCATCCTCGTCGACGAGGGCGAGCTGACGCTGACTGAGGCCGACATGGACGGCATCCGCGCCTGGCTTGCCGCCCATCCGGCCCGCGTCCGCCCGCTGCTCGATCGCAACCGGTCCTTCATCTTCTTCAAAGAGGCGGAGGTACCCGACGAACGGCTCGGCCCGATTGCCGCCGCCAAGGTTCCACTGACCCCGATGGCTTCCATCGCCGTCGATCGCGAGCTGCACACGTTCGGCACGCCCTTCTTCATTTCCGCGCCGGACCTTGTCCTTGCCAATGCGCCGTTCCAGAGGCTGGTGATCGCGCAGGACACGGGATCGGCGATCCTCGGGCCGGCGCGCGCCGACATCTTCGTCGGTTCGGGGCTTGCCGCGGGACGGGAAGCGGGCCGCGTGCGCCATTCCGGCGACTTCTACGCGCTTCTTCCGACAGCGCTCCACGACACCCTCCGTCCGTGAGACGGCGACGGGGCCTGACGGAGGAGGACGCGCGCCTCTGGGCGGGCGTCGCCCGTCAGGCCCGCCCTCTGCCGGGAAAGCAGCTGCCGGACGTTGGCGGGGCGGATTCGACGGAGCCTGTGAAACCGGCGACGATCAAGGTCGGGCGGCGAGCGGAAGCGCTCGCAAAGGCATTGAAGGCGGCGATGGGCCTCGAGGCGACGCCACATCAGCCGCCGATCACGGATGCCGCCCTGCGGCGCACGACCGCGCGGATGGCAGACGCTTTGCACGCCGCCCCGACGAGGCCCAGCCTGATGCCCGCCTATCAGGCGCCGCCCCAGGGCAAGGCCGCTGGCGGCAAGGCGGCTTCCGCACGTCGGACCACGGACGTCCCGGCGCTTCATCCGATCGAGAAGCCCGTCAAGCGCAAGCTCGGAGCAGGGCGCGTCGCCATCGAGGACCGGATCGACCTCCACGACAAGACGCAGATCGTCGCCCATTACGCGCTGCTCGCGTTCCTTCGAGGCGCGCAGGCGCAGGGCTTGCGCCATGTCCTCGTCATCACCGGGCGCGGCGCCTCCTTCGGCTCACGGGGCGTCATCAAGCGCTCCCTGCCGCACTGGTTCGGCACCCCGGAATTCCGCGGCCTCGTCGCCGGCTTCGAGCCAGCCGAGCGCCATCACGGCGGCGACGGGGCTTTCTACGTCCGCGTGCGGCGGCGATGACGCCGTTCGGCGAGCGGGTCCGTGTGCTTCGCAAGGAGCGGGGCGTGACGCAGACGAAGATGGCCAGAGCGCTCGGCGTCTCCAGTGCCTATCTCTCCGCGCTCGAGCACGGCCGGCGCGGGCGGCCGACCTGGCAGCTTCTCCAGCGCATCATCGGCTATCTCAACGTGATCTGGGACGATGCAGAAGAGCTCGAGCGCCTTGCCGAGCTGTCGCATCCGAAGGTGACCGTCGAGACGGCGGGACTGGGGCCGAAGGCGACGGCGCTCGCCAACCGGCTGGCGGAGACGATCGCGATCCTCTCGTCGGAGGACGTCGAGGGGCTGCTCGAGGCCCTGGAGGCCGCCGCAGCGCGCGCCGAGGCGATCGAGCGAGCAAAGCGGCGGCGGTAGCGCCGCTTCGTCAGGCGGCGTCTTGCGCCCGCTGCGCCCCTTCTCAGAACGGCTTCACGATCACCAGCACCACGATGATGACGAGGAGCACCGTCGGCACCTCGTTCATGATCCGCCAGTGCCTCGACGTCCTGGTGTTGGCGTCGGCGGCGAATTTCTTCACCGAAGCGGCGAGGTAGCCGTGGAAGCCGGAGAGGAGCACGACCGCGAGGATCTTGCCGTGCAGCCAGCCGCCCTGGAATCCGAAGGAGGAATAGGCGAGCCAGAGGCCGGCGATCCAGGAGACAATCATCGCCGGCGTCATGATGGCTTTGAGGAGACGCCGCTCCATCACCTTGAAGGTCTCGGCCTGCGGCGTCCCGGCCCCCGCCTCCGTATGATAGACGAAGAGCCGCGGCAGATAGAGCATGCCGGCCATCCAGGAGATGATGGCGAGGACATGCAGCGCCTGGATCCAGAGATCGAAATCCATGTCTTTTTGTCTTTCCTTGGGAAGTGCGGTCAGTCGGCCGGGCGCGAGGCGCCGCGGACGCGCGCGAGCAGCGCCTCGAC
>JACMIV010000376.1 GCA_014380965.1 Rhizobiaceae bacterium
CCAACCCGGGCAGCGTCACGGAGACGGTCGGCGGCGCGATCTTCAACGCGGCAGCAGCGCTCGGCGCGTTCGGCGCCTCGGTCCGCCTCGTCTCCTGCCGCGGAGGCGACGCGGACGGAGCGCTCGTCGCGGATGCGCTTTCGCATGCCGGGATCGAGGACCTCTCCGTGACCTGGCTCGATCGACGCACGGCAAGCTACACCGCAATCCTCGACGACCGGGGAGAGCTCGTCGCGGGCATCGCCGACATGGCGATCTACGATCTCCTCTCGCCGCGCGTCTTGTCGCGTCGCCATCTGCGGGATGCGCTGGAGGGCGCCGACGCGGTCCTCGTCGATGCCAATCTGCCCGGCCCCACCGTCGACCATCTCGTCGCGGCTGCCGGGCAGCGGATCGTCGCCGCGATCGGCGTTTCTCCCGCAAAGGCGACCCGTCTCGCGCGGGCCCTCCCTCGCCTCTCCGTCGTCTTTCTGTCCCGAGCGGAGGCTGCCTCGATCGTAGAGGCCTCCTCGGCGACGGGAATCGCGGTCATCGCAAGACTTCTTGCCGAAGCCGGCGCACAGCGCGCGGTCGTCACCGACGGCCCCTCCGAGGTCGCGATCCTCGATGCCGACGGCAGCGTCTTGCTCCAGTCTCCGCCACCGGTCGCCCGCCTTCGGGACGTGACCGGCGCCGGCGACACGCTCGCCGGCGTCGCGACGGTGGCGCTGATCGGCGGCGCGACGCTTCTTGATGCCGCAAGGCTCGGAATGGCGGCGGCCAGCCGGCGCATCGGCGCGGATGGGGTCAGCGGGCCGGACGGCGTCGCTTCGATTCGCGTCGTCGCAGCCGAGATGGCCCCTCCGCGGCCGATCGGCGACAGCGCATCGGGCTAGCCGCCGGCCTCCCACCAAGTCTCAAAGGATCACGCCCATGCCGAATCATTCCGCCCTCGTCGCCTCCCGCGCAGTCGCGGACGCACTCGCCGACGGCCGCCCCGTGGTCGCGCTCGAATCGACCATCATCACCCATGGAATGCCCTATCCGCAAAATCTCCAGACGGCGCTGCGCGTCGAAGCGATCGTCTCCGCCGCCGGCGCGGTTCCCGCGACGATCGCGGTCGTCGACGGGATCCTTCGTGTCGGACTGGAGCCCGCCGACCTCGAACGACTTGCCGGAACGCGCGATGCGATGAAACTGTCGCGGGCAGACCTTGCCTTCGCCGTCTCCGCCGGCCGCACCGGCTCGACGACCGTCGCCGCCACGATGATTGCGGCCGACCTCGCGGGCATCAAGGTCTTCGCGACGGGCGGCATCGGCGGTGTTCATCGCGGCGCTGCGGAGAGCTTCGACGTCTCGGCCGACCTCGAAGAGCTGGCACGCACACCGGTGATCGTCGTCTCGGCCGGCGCAAAGGCGATTCTCGATCTGCAGAAGACGCTGGAAGCTCTTGAGACGAAAGGCGTTCCCGTCGTCGGCTACGGCAGCGCGGATTTCCCCGCCTTCTGGTCGCGCTCGTCGGGCCATGCAGCGCCGCTGCGGCTCGACAATGCTGCGGCTATCGCAGCGTTCCAGCGCGCGCGGGAGCGGCTCGGCATCGTCGGCGGCATGCTGATCGGCAATCCAGTGCCGGCCGAGTTCGAGATCCCGGCGGCCGTCATCGAGGCCTGGATCAATGCCGCGCTGTCCGACGCCGCCGCCGCTGGAATCCTCGGGAAGGCCGTGACGCCCTTCCTCCTGCAGCGCATCTTCGAGCTCTCCGCCGGCCGGTCTCTCGATACGAACGTCGCGCTCGTCGAGTCGAACGCGCGCCTTGCCGCCGCCATAGCGCGGGCGCTTGCCGCCGGCTGAAGGAGACCGTCCGCGCTCATTCGTCGAGCATGTCCTTCACCGCAATGGCGAGGTCGCGCAGGGAGAAGGGCTTCGCGAGGAAGCCGAACTTCGAGCCCTCCGGCAGATTTTTTGCAAAGGCGTCCTCCGCGTAGCCGGAGACGAAGATGAATTTGAGGTCCGGCCGCGTCTTTCGCATCTCGCGCAGGAGCGTTGGTCCGTCCATTTCCGGCATCACGACGTCCGAGACGACGAGGTCGATCCTGCCGCCGAGCGCTTCCATCACCTCCATGGCCTCGACGCCGGACGCGGCCTCGTGAACCTCGTAGCCGCGCATCTTCAACGCCCTGACATTGCCTGCGCGCACATGATCCTCGTCCTCGACGAGGAGAATCGCGGCGGTGCCCGAGAGATCGGCCTTCGCCGAGGTGGGTGCAGGACCTGCTTCGATCTTGGCGAGGGCCGCCTCGCTCGGCATGTGGCGCGGCAGGAAGATGCGAAAGGTGGTGCCCTTGCCGGGGGTCGACTCGACATAGATGAAGCCGCTCGACTGCTTGACGATTCCGTAGACCATGGAAAGGCCGAGACCCGTCCCCTTGCCGATCTCCTTGGTGGTGAAAAAAGGCTCGAAGATTCGCTCGGCGACATCCGCGGGCATTCCGGACCCAGTATCCGTCACCTCGACGAGCACGAATTCGGCTCCGGTCATCTCGCGGTAGCCGAAGGCCTTCGCCTCCGCTTCGGAGACGTTGCGGGTCGAGATCGACACCGTGCCGCCGTCGACCATGGCGTCGCGCGCGTTCTGCACGAGATTGGTGATCACCTGCTCGAACTGGCCGATGTCGGCCATAACGGGCCAGAGGTCCCGGGCGTGATGGCGCTCGAGCTTCACGAGATCGCCGGAGATACGCTTCAGGAGGAGGTGCATGTCGGCGATCACGTCGGTGAGATTCAGCATCTTCGGACGCATCGTCTGCCGGCGGGAATAGGCAAGAAGCTGGCGCACCAGCGAGGCCGCGCGGTTGGCGCTCTGCTTGATGAGGAGGAGATCCTGGAAGGAGGGATCGCCCGTGCGGTGGTTGAGGAGCAGGAAGTCGACGGACGCGGTGATGATCGTCAGCACGTTGTTGAAGTCGTGCGCGATGCCGCCTGCCAAATTACCGATCGCCTGCATCTTCTGGCTCTTGGCGAACTGATCCTCGAGTGCGCGCTGGTCGGTGATGTCGACGCCGTAGAGGATCGCCGATTCGCCCGAGCCGTCGACGAGGTCGGCGACGGCGCTGACATAGAGGCGCACGGAGCGCGGCTGTGTGCCGACGAGTTCGGCATCCACGGAGGGGATGCCGGCCTGGCTGCGGCTCGCTGCCGCCAACGCGTGGCGCAGGCCGTCCCGGCTCTCGTCGTGCAGTCCCTCGTCGATGAGTGCTGCTCCGCCGGCTATTCCTTGTCCAAACATCTTGGCGAATGCGGGGTTTGCCCGCACCACGCGGCCATCGGCACTCAGTGCGCCGATCGCCATGGGCGAGGAATTGAAGAAGCGCGTGAAGCGTACTTCCGCCGCCTGAAGGGCGTTGACTCCCTCGCCCTCCAGACTGCGGTTGAGCACGATGGTGCGCGTCAGGCCAAGGCTTCCGTCTGGATTGCGCGCCGTCCGGCGCAGCAGCCGCACTGGCAGCCGGCGGCCGTTGGAGGCGATGAGATCGAGATCGACGACGCCGATCGCGGCGGGCGAGCTATCGACTGCGCCCGACCCGAGCAGCGCCAAACCCTCTCCGGCGACGAAGTCCTGGAGGACCCGGGCGTTGGGGCGGAAGGAAACGAGGTCGATTCCCAGCCAGTCGGCGAGCGTCGCGTTGAGATAGGCGATCCTGCCGTCCTCGTCGGAGGCAAAGAAGCCGGCAGGCGCGTGGTCGAGATAGTCGATCGCGTGCTGGAGGTCCTGGAAGAAGCTTTCCTGCTCGTCGCGCTCTGCGGTGATGTCGGCGATCTGCCAGGCTTGTGCGGCGCCCGTCGCGCCCGCCATCGGGCGCACCGACGCGCGATACCACCGCGCACCCCCCTCGCCGACGCCAGGGCCAAGGCTTCGCGCGAGGCGGAACTCCTCCTGTCCGCCGAGATTTTCGCGGGCGAGCTTGGCGAGGCGGTAGATCGCCTCGGAAGCGTCGCGCTCCCGCGAGAGCAGGCGCTCCAGCGTCTTGAGCTCGGTGGCGTCCTTCGCTCCCGTCGCATCGCCGTAGGCCTTGTTGGCGTAGACGATGCGCCCCTTGCCGTCTACGACGAGCGTGCCGACGACCAGCGTATCGAGGAAGTCCTTCGCGATGGCGCCGTCACCACCGCGCCCGACGACCGAGACGAGCCCGAGCGCGGCGGCGAAGATCGCCGCGATACCCACCATCGCCAGCAGCGCGAAGAGCGCGAGGAGCGCCGTCCCGCCGTAGCTGTTGCCGAAAAGGGCAAGGCCGGCTGCGATGAACAGCAGCGATCCGCCGAGGACGAGAAGCCGCCGGACACCTCCTGCGCTGGCGCTGCGATCGACCAGAGGCCTGTCCGTCGTGCCTGAGGTCGCACCGACCATTGCATCATCCTCGCGTTTAAGTGTGCCGCCTCTCGCGCCCCGCCCGCGCGCCTCGCTCACGCCGCGCGATCGAATTCGGCCGGCCGCCGGAGGACCATGCTCGCGCCTGAACCGCCGTTCGTACCGCCGCCCCTGACCATGCGATGAACCACCTTCTCATAGCCGAGCCAAGCGAGGATCGGAAGGCGGAGCGGCGCTGCAGCGCCCTGAAAAGCAACGGATGGACGGTCCCTTTGGCGCCCGCCGCAGGACGGAAGGGGAGCATGCGAAGCGAACCTGTCGCGGTGCTGGAGAGCATCGCTGCGGCCTTGGGCCGGCGCGGCGGCCGAAATGCACCGCGAAACCACGGTGAAACCCTTGTCCTGACGCGTCGATTCCGATTTACCATGCCGTTCTTGGACCAGGAGTTTGGTATGCGTGAGTGGCTTGTCGACCTCGTCGGCGAAGAACTGGCCCCGATGGCCTCTTGGGCGCTGGCGGCGACGATCGTCATCATTCTCGTCATCGTGGTGATCCAGGTCGCCAAGATGGCGCTCGGCGGGTCGATGGGGCCACGCACCAAGGGCCGGGGTCCACGCCTTGCCATCATGGACGTGGCGGCGATCGATCCGAAGCGCAAGCTCGTGCTGGTGCGCCGCGACGAGGTCGAGCACCTCCTCCTTATCGGCGGCCAGAACGACCTCGTCGTCGAGCAGCATATCGTGCGGGCGCAAGCCAGCAGCGGACGCGGCCAGCGCACGGAGCCGACGATGCGCGCCGATCACGATCCGCAGCCCCTTGCGCTCGAACGATCTGCTCCATCGATCGGGAACGGCGCCGCGGTCGCATCGCGCGTCCCTGCCGCCACGCCAGTGCAGAGAACGCCAGCGCCTCAGCGCCTCGCCCCGAGCCCGCTTGCCCGCGCCCTGCCGACACCGCCTGCGCCGATA
>JACMIV010000377.1 GCA_014380965.1 Rhizobiaceae bacterium
AGCTCGGCCTTCCACGCCGCCCCCGCGCCGCCGCCGGCCATCGCCACGCGCCTGCCCGCAAGGTCGAAGAACACGGGAAGCGTCGCCAGCGGCTCGATGCGGTCGAGGTGCGCCGCACGGGTTCGCTTGGTTTGGCGGCCATCCTCGGTGACGGGAAGAAGAGGGCTCCCTGCAGCGCTTTCGGCTTCAAGCGGTGTGTCGGATGCGGGCGCCATCGATGATCCCCTTGATTTCGCTGCGGCAGGAGCCGCAATTCGTGCCTGCCTTCAGTGCCGCGCCCACCGCTTCGACGCTGAGGCAGTTGGTGTCCAGAACGGCTCGGGCGATGTCGTTGACGCCGACCGAGAAGCAGGAACAGACGATGGCCCCCGGATCGGGTCGATCCGCGCCTCCGCGCCCGGCGAGCAGTCGGACACGGTCGCGCGGCTCGTGGCGCTCGCCCGCAAGTTGGCTCGCGGCCCAGAGACGGGAGACCGCGACGGGCCCGCGCGCGATCCAGAGCGCCCCCGCAAGGCGTTCGCCATCGAAGCACGCGAAGCGATGGAGGCCTGCGCCATCGTCGCGATACGCGATGAGGTCGCGTTCCGGTCCGCAGCCGAGGACGTGCCGCGCAAGACCCGTCCAGTCGCAATCGGCCTCTCGGTCGGCCAGCTCGATGCGCCAGCCGCCCAAGGTTCGCGCCAGAGCGAAGTAATCGGGGGCAAGGGCCGCTGGTCTCTCCCGCGTCACGGCGAAGCCGTGCCAGGCTGCATCGTAGCGCGACACGCGGGCGTGCGTCTGCTTCAGGCCCGGCTGGCCGGAAAACGGATCGACGGCGGGCGAAACGGCTGCGTCGACCCGGCCCTTGCCCGCGAATTGATCGGTCCAGTGCATCGGCACGAAGACCGAACCGCGCCTCTGCCGGTCGGTGACGAGGCACCGGACCAGCACCTCCCCATGCTCGGAGGCGACGCGCACGATGTCGGCCTCGGCGATGCCGAGTCCAGCCGCATCGTCCGGATGAAGCTCGGCGAAAGGCTCGGCCATGTGTGCCGACAGCCTTGCCGAAAGCCCCGTGCGGGTCATCGTGTGCCAATGGTCGCGCACGCGGCCGGTGTTGAGGACGAAGGGATATGCCGCGGGCGCTTTAACCGGCTTCGGAACGGCGAGTGGGATGAAACGGGCCTTCCCGTCCGGATGGAAGAAGCCGCCGGCGCCGAAGAAGCGCGTGTCCAAACTCTGGCCGATCGTCGCTTCCTCCGGCGACGAGGACCGCGCTCGGGCGGGCCACTGGACAGGTGCCATGCGCTCGTAGCCTTCGACGCTTTGACCGGCCAGCCCGCCGATGTCGAAGTCGCGCGCGCCGTCGTTCCCTTCGGCTGAAAGCCGGGCGTGCTCGTCGAAAACGTCGGCCGGGCCGGAAAAGGCGAACGCGTCGGCAAAGCCCATGCGCTTGGCGACCTCCGCGATGATCCACCAGTCGGGTTTTGCCTCGCCCGCTGCCGGCATGAATGGACGCTGGCGGGATATGCGGCGTTCGGAATTCGTGACCGTTCCGTCCTTCTCGCCCCAGGCGGCGGCGGGGAGGGCGACATCCGCGAAGGGCAGCGTGTCGGTGTTCGAGACGACATCGGACACGACGACGAACGGGCAGGCCGCAAGTCCCTCGCGCACCGCGTCCGCGTCGGGGAGCGAATCGACGGGGTTGGTGCCCATGATCCACAGCGCCTGGATCCGCCGTTCAGAGACCGCGCGGAACAGATCGACCGCCTTGAGGCCCGGCCGCTCCGCGATGGTCGGGCTTTGCCAGAAGCGCTGCACGAGCGCACGGTCCGCCGGCTCCTCGATTGCCATGTGGGCGGCAAGCATGTTGGCCATTCCGCCTACCTCGCGACCACCCATCGCGTTCGGCTGGCCAGTGACCGAGAATGGTCCCATGCCCGGCCGCCCGATCCTTCCGGTCGCAAGATGGCAGTTGATGATCGCGTTCACCTTGTCCGTGCCCGTGACGGACTGGTTGACGCCCTGGCTGTAGACGGTGACGACCTTCTCGGTTGCGGCGAAGAGGGAGTAGAACACCGCGATGTCCGCCGCATCGAGACCCGATGCGGTAGCAATTTCTTCGCCGCTTGCCGCCGACGTCGCCTTGAGCGCCTCTTCGTAATCCCGCGTATGAGCGTCGATATAGGCGGCATCGGCCGCCCCGACCCGATCCAGATGAGCGAGGAGCCCTGCGAAGAGCGCGACGTCCCCGTCCGGCGCGATCGCGAGATGGAGGTCGGCGATATCCGCCGTCATCGTTCGGCGCGGATCGACGAGAACGACCTTCATCGACGGCCGAAGCGCCTTCGCCGCGGCGATGCGCTGGTAGATGACAGGGTGGCACCAGGCGAGATTCGACCCGACCAAGACAACGAGATCGGCGAGTTCCAAGTCCTCGTAGGTGCCGGGTACCGTATCCGAACCGAAGGCTCGGCGGTGGCCGGCGACCGAGGACGACATGCAGAGGCGCGAATTGGTGTCGATGTTGCCCGAGCCGATGAAGCCCTTCATCAGCTTGTTGGCCACGTAATAGTCTTCGGTGAGGAGCTGCCCCGAGACGTAGAAGGCGACGCTGTCCGGCCCGTGGCTCGCGATGGCGGCGGCAAAGCGGTTGGCGACGAGATCGAGTGCCTCGTCCCAGGTGGCGCGACGCCCGGAGACCGTAGGAAAGAGCAAGCGTTCATCGGTCGACAGCGTCGTGCCGAGCGCGGAGCCCTTCGAACAAAGGCGGCCAAAATTCGCTGGATGCTCCGCATCGCCCTCGATGATCACGCTTCCATCGGGCGCAGGCGTTGCGACGACGCCGCAGCCGACGCCGCAATAGGGGCAGGTCGTCCTGACCCCGCCGGTGCCCGCGACTGCTTCCAACGCCCTATTCCGCCGCTTCGACGAGCCGAGGATTTGTCGCTTGTACGGCCGCCGGCATAGCCATCTCAATCGCTTTCGTGTCCGGGTCGACCCTCACCGCGAAGGTCCTGACATGGCCGATATCGGGCCCACGTACATCGCCGGTTTCGAGCGAGATGACTTGGCCGTGCAGCGGGCAGGCGACCGAGGCGTCGTGGACGATGCCCTGGCTGAGCGGCCCGCCCTTGTGCGGGCAGCGATCCTCGACGGCGAAGATCTGATCGTCCTGGGTGCGGAAGACTGCGATCCGACCCGCGGGGGTCACCACGCAACGCGCGCCGCGCCGGGGGATGTCGGCGACGGTGCCGATCGCAACCCATTTTTCTGGGTGGTGCATGGTCATTCCGCCGCCTCCATGGCCCGCAGGTCCGCCATCGGCGCGAACTCATGTGCCGCGACCGCGCCCGAAGCGCGTTCCGCCCACGGGTCCTTCTGGCTAAATTTTTGGCTGTATTCGAAGCGCTCGACATAATGCCGCCGGCGATCGAGGTCGTGGACCACGAGCGAGCGGATGCTTTCGATGCCGACGCGCTTGTTCCATTTGTACATGCGCTCGAGGTAGCGGCCCTGCTCGCGGTAGAGCTGCGTCAGCGCGACGATCACCTGCAGCGCCTCGTCCTCGGTCTTCACGTGGCAGAGGACCTCCGTGCCCTTGATGTCGAGGCCCGCAGCGCCCGCGAAGTGAATCTCGTAGCCGGAATCGACGCAGACGACGCCGACATCCTTGCAGGTCGCTTCCGCGCAGTTTCGCGGGCAGCCGGACACCGCCATCTTGACCTTCGCGGGCGTCCAGGAGCCCCACATGAACTTCTCGATGCGGATGCAGAGACCGGTCGAATCCTGCGTCCCGAAGCGGCACCAGTCCGTTCCGACGCAAGTTTTCACCGTGCGAAGCCCCTTGGCATAGGCGGCGCCCGAGACCATGCCCGCCTTGCCGAGATCGCCCCAGACCGCCGGCAGGTCCTCTTTCTTCACGCCGAGAAGGTCGATGCGCTGGCCGCCCGTCACCTTGACGGCGGGAATGGAGAACTTGTCGACGACGTCGGCGATCGCCCGAAGTTCCGCCGCGCTCGTCATGCCGCCGAACATGCGTGGTACGACGGAATAGGTGCCGTCCTTCTGGATGTTTGCGTGGACGCGCTCGTTGATGAAGCGCGACTGCTTGTCGTCGACATAGACGCCCGGCCATTCCGCGATGAGGTAGTAGTTGAGCGCCGGCCGGCACTTGGCGCAGCCGCAGGAGGTCTTCCACTCCAGTTCCTGCATCACCTCCGGAATCGACTTCAGCGCTTTCGCCACGATGAGGCGCCGCACGTCGTCATGGCCGAGATCGGTGCAGGCGCACATCGGCTGGACGGCGGCCGGGTTGTAGCTGTCGCCGAGGGTCAGCGCCATCAGCTGCTCGACGAGCCCGGTACAGGACCCGCAGGATGAGGACGCCTTGGTGTGCGCGCGCACCGAATCGAGGTTCGTCAGGCCCTTGGCAGAGATCGCGCCGGTGATCTTTCCCTTGCACACGCCGTTGCAGCCGCAGATTTCCGCATCATCCGGCAAGGCTGCAACGGCCGCCATAGGGTCCAGTGGGGACCCTCCCTGGTAGGACTGGCCGAAAATGAGGGTCTCGCGCATGTCGGAGACGGCCGTCTTCTTCTTCATCAGATCGAAGAACCACGCCCCGTCCGAGGTCTCGCCGTAGAGGACCGCGCCGATGATGCGGTCGTCCTTGAGGACGAGGCGCTTGTAGACGCCGGCCGAGGCGTCGCGCAGCACGATCTCCTCTCGGTCCGGACCTTCCGCGAAGTCGCCGGCTGAAAAGAGGTCAATGCCGGTGACCTTCAGCTTGGTCGAGGTTACCGATCCCTGATAGGCCGCCGAAGCATCGTCGGCGAGCTGCTGTGCCACGACCTCGGCCATCTCGTAGAGCGGGGCGACGAGGCCGTAGACCATGCCGCGATGCTCGGCGCATTCGCCGAGCGCGAAGATGTCGGGATCGGAGGTGCGGATGTCGTCGGAAACGACGATGCCGCGCGCGACTTCGAGGCCGGAGGCCTTGGCGAGCGCGGTCGACGGCCGGATGCCGACGGCCATGACGACGATGGTGCAGGGAATCACCGTGCCATCTTCGAGCCGGACGCCCTCGACCTTGGCTTCGCCGACGATCGAATGCGTGTTCGCCTTGCACAGGATGTCGATGCCGCGCTCGGTGATCGAGCGCTCCAGCATCCAGCCCGCCGCCTGGTCGAGCTGGCGCTCCATCAAGGTTGGCATGAGGTGGATGACGGTCACGTCCATGCCTTGCGCCTTCAGCCCCGCGGCTGCTTCGAGGCCGAGAAGACCGCCGCCGATGACGACCGCGCGCCCGCCGGCCTTCGCCGCCTCCATCATCTTCTCGACGTCGTCGAGGTCGCGGTAGACGAGGACGCCGGGCAGGTTGTGGCCGGGGACGGGAACGATGAAGGGCGTCGAGCCCGTGGCGACGATCAGCTTGTCGTAGGGCGCGACCGTCCCGTTGGCGGCGGTCACCGTCTTCGCCGCGCGGTCGATCGCCTCGATGCGGTTGCCCTTGTGGAGCGTCACGCCGTTTGCGGCGTACCAGGCATCGTCATGGGTGATGATGTCCTCGTAGGTCTTCTCGCCGGAGAGGACGGGAGAGAGCATCAGCCGGTTGTAGTTGACGCGCGGTTCGGCGTTGAAGATCGTCACCTCGTAGGCGCCCGGCGCCTTCTCGAAGAGATGCTCCAGCGCCCTGCCGGGAGCCATGCCGTTGCCGATGACGACGAGTTTCTGTGGCATTGCGGGTGGTCCTTTGGAGCGTGTGTCTCGAATGCGAGCCGAGACGTTACCCTCGTCCCTCGACGAGCTCAGGATGAGGGTAACGGTGATTTACGTTCGTGCTGAACCTC
Organism: Rhizobiaceae bacterium; assembly: GCA_014380965.1. Classification (GTDB taxonomy): domain Bacteria; phylum Pseudomonadota; class Alphaproteobacteria; order Rhizobiales; family Rhizobiaceae; genus Plantimonas. The sequence goes on from JACMIV010000377.1 coordinate 5,832, forward strand.
GACCGGTGAACTCACACCGCTTCTTGGCGCACACGCATCCCCGCTCCCTCATCCTGAGCTTGTCGAAGGACGAGGAAGCAGGCTGGCGCCTAAGCCGCCTCGACGAACCGGTTGCGCTCGTAGAGGAACTGAAGCACCGCCGAGCGGCACTTGATGTAGGTCGGGTCGGCGACGAGCTCGAGCCTACGGCGCGGCTTGGCGAGCGGCACCGTCAGGACCTCGCCGATCCGCGCGGACGGGCCGTTGGTCAGCATCACGATCCGGTCGGACAACAGCACCGCCTCGTCGACGTCGTGGGTGATCATCATCACGGTCGTGCCGAGGCTCGCCTGGATCGCCATGACCTGATCCTGGAGATGGGCGCGCGTCAGGGCATCCAGCGCCCCGAAAGGCTCATCGAGGAGGAGCACCTTCGGCTCCATGGCAAGCGCGCGGGCGATGCCGACGCGCTGGCGCATTCCGCCGGAAATTTCCGACGGACGCTTGTCTTTGGCGTGGCCCATGTGGACCAGTTCGAGGTTCTGCATGATCCAGTCGCGGCGCTCTGAGGCGGACTTCTTGCCGGAAAAAACCTTGTCGACGGCGATCTGCACATTCTCGTAGACGGTCAGCCAGGGCAGCAGCGAGTGGTTCTGGAAGACGACACCGCGGTCGGGCCCGGGCTCGTCCACCACCTCACCTTCGAGGAAGACGACGCCGGTCGAGGCTTTGGTGAGGCCGGCGACGATGTTGAGAAGCGTCGACTTCCCGCAGCCGGAATGGCCGATGATCGAGATGTATTCGCCCTTCTCGATCTTGAGATCGATGCCCTTCAGGACTTCGGTCGTCTGGGCGCCACGGGAGAAGGTCTTGTTCACGCCCTCGATGGACAGAAACGATGCGGCCATGGGGAAACTCCTTTTCTGGCGCTCAGGACGCCATGGTGCCGCGGGTTACTGTTCGGCCGACGAGTGCGACGATCCGATCGAGGGCAAACCCGACGAGGCCGACATAGACGAGGGCGAGGATGATGTCGGAGATGAGCGAGGAGTTCCAAGCATCCCAGATGAAGAACCCGATCCCGACGCCGCCGATCAGCATCTCCGCGGCGACGATGGCGAGCCAGGACAGCCCGATGCCGATGCGAAGGCCGGTGAAGATGTACGGGGCGGCGGCCGGGATCATGATCTTCGTGAAGAATTCCACGCCGTTGAGGCGAAGGACTTTGGAGACGTTGCGATAGTCTTCCGGGATGTTGCGGATTCCGACGGCAGTGTTGATGATGATCGGCCAGATCGCAGTGATGAAGATGACGAAGATCGCCGCGGGCTCGCCGTTCTGGAAGGCGGCGAGCGACAGCGGAAGCCAGGCGAGCGGCGGCACCGTGCGGAGCACCTGGAAGATCGGGTCCAGCCCGCGCATCGCCCAGGTCGACTGACCGACGAGCACGCCGAGCGAGATGCCGCCGACGACGGCCAGGGCGTAACCGAGGAGCACCCTCTGGAGGCTCGCCCAGATCTGCCAGGCGAGGCCGACGTCATTGCCCGAATTGACGTAGAACGGGTTGACGATGAGCTCCCAGGTGTCGGTGACGACCTGCGTCGGTGGCGGGAGCGCGGAGGTCGCGCCGGAGCAGGCGATCTGCCATGCGGCCAGCAGAAGCACGAGCACGACGGCCGGAGGCAGGACGCTGTCCGCCATGCTCTTCGCCAACTTCAGCAGCCGTGACTTCGTCGCCGGCAAGGTCGTCTTCAGCGGCACGACCTTTGCCGGAAGGGGCGCCCCCGAGGCGACAGGCGTCTGCACCGGTCTGATCGTCGCGACATTCGACGCGGTGCTGGCGGAAAGGGTCATGGTCTACCTGCTTTCGGAAGGGGGCTGGAAGCGGCGCGGCCGAAGCCGCGCCGGCCTTCATGCGATGCGGGTTATGGCGAGGCTTTCGAGATAGGCGGCAGGATTCTCGGGATCGAAGGTCTTGCCGTCGAAGAACGTCTCGACGCCGCGCGACGTGCTCTCGGGAATGTCGGCGGCGGCGACGCCGAGGGCCTTGGCCGCATCGCGCCAAATGTCCTCGCGGTTCACGGCATCGACCATCGCCTTGATGTCCGTGCCGGGCGCGAACTTGCCCCAGCGCACGTCCTCGGTGAGGAACCAAGTGTCGTGGCTCTTGAAGGGATAGGAGGCGTGGTCGCCCCAGAACTTCATCGCATGCGGCGAATTCTCGACGACGGGCTTGCCGTTGCCGGAGTCGAACGTGCCTTTCAGCCGGTCGACGATGTCCTTGGTGGGCACGTTGAACCAGGCGCGCTTGGAGATGATCTCGACCATCTCATCCTTGTTCTCGGGCTTGTCGCACCATTGCGCGGCCTCCTGCACGGCCATGGTCAGGGCGCGTGCGGCGATCGGATTGGCGTCCACCCAGTCGCGCCGCATCGCGAAGGACTTCTCCGGATGCTTGGCCCAGAGCTCGCCCGTCGTCAGTGCGTTGTAGCCGAGGTCCTGATTGACGAGCTGTTCGTGCCAGGGCTCTCCGACGCAGAACACGTCCATGGTCCCGACCTTCATGTTGGCGACCATCTGCGGCGGCGGGACGACGATCGTCTCGACGTCGGAATCGGGATCGATGCCGCCGGCGGCGAGCCAGTAGCGCACCCAAAGATCGTGATTGCCGCCGGGAAAGGTCATCGCGACCTTGGCGATGTCGCCGTCCGCCTTGCGCTTGGCAAAGGTCTCCTTGAGCACCGACGAGTCGAGCCCGACATTCAGCTCGGCGTGGGCCTTGCCGACCGAAATTCCCTGCGCGTCGAGATTGAGGCGCGTCAGGATCACCATCGGAAGCGGCTGGTTGTTCTGCGTCACCTTGCCGGCGGAGATAAGGTAGGGAATCGGCGTCAGTATATGCGCGCCGTCGATCCCCGATCCGGCCGAACCGAGCACGAGATTGTCGCGCGTCGTGCCCCATGAGGACTGTTTGACCACCTCGACGTCGGGCATGCCGTGTTTTTCGAAGTAGCCCTTTTCCTTCGCGATGATGAGCGGCGCGGAATCTGTCAGCGCGATGAAGCCGAGGACGGCCTTCGTGGTCTCTGGACCTGCGCCTTGCGCGAAGACGCCGCCGGGAAAACTCGCGCCAATGGCGGAAAAGAGGGCCGCCGTGCCGATCGTGGCCGCGCTCGTCTTCAGAAAGGTCCGCCGGTCGAAGCTGCTGCCCTTGATCTCGCTCATTCCGTACCCCTGTTTGCCGGACTCTGCTTGCCGGGCGTTTCGTTTTCGCGGCCTGCACCGTCGTCAGCGCACGGCTGCGGCAGGAAGCGCGCAAACAAAAAACGTCGCAGAACCCGCTTGGCACTCCGGAAGTGTCCGGGCCTATGCATCGGGAGTTCTGCGACGTCTTTGTCTGTGGATCGTCCCTTATCTCAGGGACTTACCGGCCGTATCGGCGTTGATCGGCGTTACACTTAGATAGCCACAGCAACCCCCGAAACAAAAGTCCAAAGATGCGGCACCGCAACATGCTGAAAAAAGCAGCATTTGTGTCGAAAGTCGTTCATAGAAAAGGGGTTAGGGGTGGTTACGAAACCTGTCTCCTGCCGGGCAGGCTGTATAGAGTTTAGACAGTTTCCAAAACTGCCCCTCACGGGCGTTCATTCGCCCTTCGTCGCGGCCGGCAGGGTTCGCGCGGGGACAGGAAAGCGCTGGAGATAGGCGGTTACATCCCTTGGATCGAAGACGTTTCCGTCGATAAAAGTCTCGGGCGGCATGACGAGGGCGCCGCCGGTCGCCGCGATAGCCGTGGGTTCGAGGAATGCGCCTTCCGCCTTCATGTCGTCGAGGGGGATCGGCGTGTCGATCGAGTCGAGCGCTTCGCGGTAGAGATCGGGCCGGAAGGCGCTTGCCGCGATCCGCTGCTGCGCGTCGCCGGCGGCGACCTGTCCCCAGCGCGCCATCTGCCCGTAGATCCAGAGCGCGTGGCTCTTCCAGGGACAATTGGCGCCGTTCCGGTGGAAGGTCATGTAGTTCGGGATATGGCGCCGGCGCCCGGTCGGATCGAGCACGAGATTGCCGCCGAGGATGCGCTCGATGATCTCGACCGGCGTCCCGATGTAATGCGGGAGCGCCATGATCGCGGCGAGCTGGCCGTGGTTTTCCGGGTCGTCGCACCAGCGCGCTGCCCGGTCGAGCGCGACGATGAGGCGGGAGACCGTTTCGCGATTGGCGTCCGCCCAATCGGGCCGCATGCCGAGAACCTTCTCGGGCGAGGAGGGCCAGATGTCCGCCTTGACGGCGACGATGCGTCCCGCCCCTGCCTCGACGGCCAGCATGTTCCACGGGGCGTTGACGCAGAATCCGTCGATGGCGCCGGCGGCGAGCGCGTCGGCCATCAGCGGTGGCGGAATGACTGTCATCGTCACGTCCGCGTCGGGATCAATGCCGGCTGCGCCCATCCAGTAGCGGAACTCGTAATTGTGCGAGGAGAAGGGATAGACGACGGCGAAGACGAGCGGCGAGGCGCCCTCCGCCTTTCGCGCATCCACCACCCGCCGCAGCGCCCGCGCATGGGCGATCGCGGTCCCTGGTCCCCATTCGCCCCCCGGTTCGGCAGCGTCCCCGCCGATGTCCTGCATGCGCTGGAAGAGAGGGACGGAGAGCGTGATCGCGTTGCCGCCGAGCCCGAGCGACATCGGCGTGATCACCGGATAGGGGTTCGACCCGATCCCGAGCTGGGAGGCGACCGGCATCGGTGCCAGCATGTGCGCGACGTCGAACTGGCGGAAGGCGAGGCGGTCGCGGATGTTCGACCAGGACACGTCCTTGATGGGCAGCAGCGCAATGCCCTCGCGCGCGGCAAAACCGAGCTCGACGGCCGCAAGGATCACCGCAGCATCGAGCAGCGGAATGAAGCCGACGCGCACGACATGAGCCGCCTTCACGCTTGCAGCCGAAACGGCGGCGGGAGCGGCGAGACCGCTTCTGCCGGAAAACGCGTCGGGGCGGCTGATGGCCATCGAAGTCTCCTCACTTGCCGAAGAGCTGGGCTGCTGTGACGACGCTGCGGGCGATGTCGGCGAGCCTGCGCTTCTCGTTCATCGCGGTCTGGCGCAGGAGCCCGTACGCCTCGTCCTCGCTGAGGCCGCGCATCGACATCAAGATGCCTTTGGCGCGGTCGATCACCTTGCGGTCGGCAAGCTCCGCCCGCGCCTCCGCAAGCTCTTCAGTCAGCCGCGAGAAGGCCTTGAAGCGGGAGATCGCCATGTCGAGGATCGGCTTGATCCGCTCCTTCTTCAGCCCGTCGACGATATAGGCCGACACGCCCGCCTCGACCGCCGCCTCGATCGAGGCCGTGTCGGACCGGTCGACGAACATCGCGATCGGACGCTTCACCGAGCGCGACACGGCGAAGAAATGCTCGAGCTGGTCGCGGTTGGGGTTTTCGAGATCTACGATGATCACGTCCGGCGAGAGCGTCTCGATCTGCCGCACGAGCCCGCGCATCTCCGTGACCGTGTTCACTCGGACATGCCCGGCCTCCCGCAGGCCCTCCTCGATGATGGCGGCACGGTCTCGGTTCTCGTCGACAATGAGGATGGCGATATCGCTGCGCAGCATGGCGCGATTTTGCGCATGCGGAGGAAATAGGCAAGTACTGCCGGCGTCGAAATCCTGTCGCTGTCCATCAGGTTTTCAAGCCGCGCTGAGGTGGCACGATCTTGCGAAATCCCATGCGATGCAGCATCCGTGGCCACTAACGCCGCTCGCCGGTTCAGACAGAGGGATAAAGGAATGACCGACATCTGGTTCCGCACGGGCGAGGCGACCGTGCTCGCCGCCGAAGGACAGTTCACCGACGCGATGCCGGAGGTGCTGATCGGCTCGGTGAGGGGTCCGGTCGGGACCGCCTTCGCCTCGATGATGGGCCAGGTGAAGGGCCACACGCGCATGTTCGTCGTGCGCGACCTCAACCAGCTCGTGCGCCCCGCGACGATGATGACGACGAAGGCGACGATCAAGAGTCTCGAATATGTCGAGCTGCTCGGCGGCGTCGTGCAGGGGGCGACGGGGGACGCGATCGTCGACTGCCTGATCGAGGGGATCCTGCCGAAGGAGGAGGCCGACGAGATATGCATGATCATCATGATCTGGCTCGATCCCCGCTGCGCCAAGGACGACAATCTCGATCTGAAGGATCTGTACCGCACGAATTACGAGGCGACGAAGATCGCGATCGGGCGCGCGATGCGGGGCGAGCCGAGCGTCGAGGAGCTGATCGCAAACCGCAAGACGGTGCGGCACTACGCGCTGGAAGACGTCGTCGATTACGAATGAGAGCGTATGCAGGTCAGGTAACGCCGTCCTCCGAACGGTGTCGCGCGCTTCGCTGCGCCACCTGCCACCGCCGCTCCAGCGCGATGCAGCCCCAGATCATGCCGGTGATGATGTAGAAATGCCCACCATGCAGAGCTCGTAAGGCGCGGGCTCGGTGATGACGAAGCCCGACCGGAACGTCCCGGACGCGATCGAGCCGGACGCGATCAGGGAGAACTGCCGCTGCCCGAGGGCCGGCGTTCTCCTTCCTCCCTCGCCGCGCTCGTGCCCCTTTGCTGGCCCTCCGCGATCTCGGCGAGGGGCAGGGTCATCTCAGTAGGCGTTTTCGGTCTTGAAGAGGCTGACCGGCGTCAGCGCGAGAATCTTGATGTCGAAGAGGATCGACCAGTTCTCGATGTAGAAGAGGTCGTACTCGACGCGCTTCTTCAACTTGTCGGCCTGATCGATTTCGCCGCGATAGCCCTTGATCTGCGCCCAGCCGGTAATGCCGGGCTTGACCTTGTGGCGGCCGAAATAGCCGTCGACGATCTCGACGAAGGCTTCGTTTCCCGACGAGACCGCATGGACGGCGTGCGGCCGCGGGCCGACGAGCGAGGGCTCTCCGCGGATGACGTTCCAGAGCTGCGGCAGCTCGTCGATCGAGCTCTTGCGAATGAAGCGGCCAACCTTCGTCACACGCGGATCGCCCTTGCTGACGACCTTGCGCGCCGTCGGATCCGACATCTCGTGATACATCGAGCGGAACTTCAGGACGTCGATGATCTGGTTGTTGAAGCCGTGACGCTTTTGCCGAAAGAGGACCGGACCTTTCGAATCCATCCGGATCGCGATCGCCGTGCCCAGCATGACGGGCGAGAGCATCACGAGAGCGATGCTGGCGAAAACGATGTCGAAAACGCGCTTGGCGATCCAGTCCCAGTCCGCGAGCGGCCGGTCGAACACGTCGAGCAGCGGGATCTGTCCGATGAAGGAATAGGAGCGCGGACGAAAACGGAGCTGCGCCGAATGGGCGGACAGACGGATGTCGAGCGGCAGGACCCAGAGTTCTTTGAGGAGCGAGAGCACCCGCTTTTCGGCCGTCAGCGGCAGCGTGACGATCAACATGTCGATCCGCGCGAGACGGGCGAATTCGACGAGCTCGCGGATGTTGCCGAGCTTGGGATAGCCGGCGACGATCGGCGGGGATCTCCGGTCGTCGCGGTCGTCGAAGATGCCGCAGATGCGGATGTCGCTGTCTTCCTGCATCTCGAGGCCACGGATCAGCGCTTCGGCGTTGCGCCCGCCGCCGACGATGACCGCGCGGCGTTCCATCACGCCGTTGCGGGCCCAGGTCCGGATGAAGGCGCCGAGGACCAGCCGGCCGAGGACGAGCGTCGCGCCGCCGACTGCGAACCAGGCGGCGAGCCAAACCCGCGAATAGTCGCTCTGGGCCTTCATGAAGAACAGCAGGACCGCGACGAGCGCGATCGCCGCTGCCCAGGCGGCCAGAACCCGCATGGCCTGCTTGCCGCGGGTGCGCATCCGGCTGATTTCGTAGCATCCGGCAAGTTCGACACCGGCAACCCCCGCGGCGGCGCCGATCGCTGCCACAAAGAGATATTGGCTCATCGTGCCGAAGTCGCTCCCGACATAAACCGCGAAGATCGCCATCGCGACGGCGATGAGGCTCGCGAACTCCACCAGCCGCCAGAGACCGGTGAGCAGGCTCGGTGAGATGACGTTGGCCTTGAACTGGCGAGCGGCGCGCAGGGCGAGCGGATTGAGCTCGCCGACGCCAGCCTCGGCGATGGGACCGTCGGCCGGTTCGTTTCGGAAGGCCCGAACCGCTTCGCGCGTGAAGGGCAGGTCGCCGTCGATATCTGCCATGTCGCCCCCTGCCGGCGAGGCTTGACCCAGGGAGCCTGCCGGTCGCCGAACTCAGCCCAATTCTCGCGCGGGCTGCCGTGCCGTTCGCGCCGACGGCACGGATGTCCGTCTCTCTTCCGTCGAGACTAGAACGACAAAGCTAAGATTTCTTTGAGTTCTGCGCTTTGTGTGCAGTTGCGAGAGGGATGGCTGACGGGACGTCCGTCGCCGGGAGCGGGGGCGGAACGTGGAGCGTTCGAGAGCGCGAAGGTACGCTGCCATCATGTCGCCGGCCATACGCTGGATGGTGAAGCGCGCGCAGACATGCTCGAGAAGCGCGTCCGAACTATCCGGGGCGCTTCGAGCCGTGCAGCCATGGCTTTGGCGAGAGCCCACGCGTCGCAGGGAGGAACCAGCGGCTGTGGACGTGCTGGGGGATCATCTCGCCGACCCCGCCGACGCTCACCGCCACGACGAACTTTCCGAAGGGGAGCGCCTCGATCACCGCGTAGGGAAGCCAATCCGCTCGCGAGGGCAGGACCATGATGCGACCGAGGCGGAAGGCCTCCTGCGTCCGAATCGGATCGTGGAAGATGACGCGGCCGGGCACCTTCGCCGCGGCAAGGGCGACGAGCGCTTAGCGCTCCTCTCCGGTGCCGACGATCACGGCCGTCGGCCCGCCGTCCGTGCGGCCGGACAATTCGCCCAGCGCCTCGACGCAGAGGTCCGGGCCTTTCAGCCGGCTCAGCATCCCGAGATAGAGGAAGTCGGCGGCATCCCCGTTCGGGACGACAGGCATGAATTCATGATCGGCAAGACCGTTGTGGACGACCCTCGCAGGAACCTTCGGCGGACCGACCTTGGCATGGTAGGCCGCCTGCTCGAATTCCGAAACGAAGAGGAGATGGTCGGCGCACCGTCACCCGGTGGACGCCAAGCGCCGTCTTCGTCGCGATGTCGTCGATCAGCCGTTCCTCGAAGGCGCCACCCGTGATGGAACCGCAGAGGATGGCGACCTCGTGGCCTTCCGCGGTCTGGGCTCCGATAAGGCCCCTCACATGCCGAAAAATTCCGCCGACCGGCGAGCGGAAGCAATCGAGGATGCGGAGCGGGTCTCCGGACATGGCGGTTTCGACTGTCCTGCGCAAAGGGAAGCGATTGCTCCCTAAAGGCGGACATCATCTCGCAACGCCTGCCCCGACGCGAACGGCTTTGGAAACAATTTGTTAAGACGGGCGTAGGATCCGCTTGCGGCGAACCCTACGCGTCAGAACAGGCGCTCCCGCACAAAGAGCGTGTCGCCCGGCAGAATCGGGTCGGAGATCAGGACGCGGCCGGCGACGACCTCGCCGTTGACCTGGCGGGTCACGTCCACCGTGCGCTGCTCGGCGCGCGGCGAGAAGCCACCGGCGATCGCGATCGCGTTCTGGACGGTCATGCCGGGAACGTAGGTGTACTGCCCACCCGTTCCGACCTCGCCCATGATGAAGAATGGGCGGTACTGATCGACCTCGACGGTGATGTCGGGATCGCGCAGGAACCCGTCGCGCAGCCGCTGGGACAGGATCGCCTCGAGTTCCTGCGTAGTGCGCCCGCGCGCGGGAACCGTGCCGACGAGCGGCATCGAAAAGTAGCCGCCCTTGTCGATCGCGTAGGTGTTGGTGAGACCCTCCTGCTCGAACACGGTGACGCGGACGCGGTCGCCGCTGTCGAGGTGGTAGGGCTCGTTCAGGACCTCGTGAAAGGCGGGCGGTGCCGGCTGATAGCTGGCGCAACCGCCGAGCGTGCCGAGGAGCGTGGCGAAGACCGTCGCGTACCGTCCGAAGGTGCCAAACCGCATCGCCAATCATCCCCGAAGACAGGCCAATGCGGTTTCGACCGATCGCCGCCTACGTTATAGGTTCATTAAGGTTAACCATCGGTAAAGCTGGTTTTGCAAAGGTCTTCGGACGAAACTTGGCTGCATTTCGAAGGGATTTTCTGACGGGCGCGTCCGACCGATAGGAAGGATGCGCGAGGGCCGAAATCGTGCCGGTATCCTGGGCCGGGACAATCGTGTCGAACGTGAGCGCAGAGGCGAAAGACCTCGACGTCGACATCTTCCGGCTCGTCGGCGCCGCCTGGAGGCGCAAGCTGGCAGTGCTGCTCGCAACCTTCGCCTTTGCCGGGATCGCCTTCGCCATATCGAGCCTCGTCGCACCCCTCTACAAAGCCGACACGCGGCTCGTGATCGAAAGCCGGGAGTCGGCCTATACCAGCAGGGAAGCCGGTCGGGATGCTGCGGAAGGCACCTTGAGCCCCGACGGTGTCGAGAGCCAGGTGTCGCTGTTGACCTCGGCTGAGGTTCTCGGAAATGTCGCAGAGCGCTTCGCGCTTGAGGAACGAGACGAATTTGCGCGAGCTCCCTCCTTCCTCGATGAATTACTCTCGCAGATAGGGGCCGCCCGCGGGGGCGGAGAAGGGCGACGTCATCGCCGCCGTGCGCGAGCATCTCGAAGTCTACCGCAAGGAAAATCAGCGTGTTCTCGTGGTGGAGTTCTCTTCGGAAGACCCCGATCTTGCGCGGGACGTGTCGAATGCGATCGCCGTCGAATATTTCGCCCGTCGAAAGGGCGCGCTGTTGGCCTCCAACTCCAATGCCACGGGCTGTCTCGAGGAGGAGATCGAGGATCTCCGCGCGGCCGTCAGGACCGCGGAAGGCCGCTTGGCGGATTTTCGTGCGTTGTCCGACCTTCTCATCGGCCGGAACCACGACGTGCTCGCGACGCAGCAGCTTTCGGAACTCTCGCGGACCCGCGCCGCGCGTGTGGCGGCCGCGGGGAGGGCGCAGAGCATACGCCACGCGATCGAGCGAGGTCCGTCGCC
>JACMIV010000378.1 GCA_014380965.1 Rhizobiaceae bacterium
CTCTTCTCAAACGCTCAAGGGTGGAGATCGAAACTTCATACATGTCGTCTTGACCCTCGAGCGTTTGAGAAGCCGAGGCTTTGGCGACGGGCTGATCTCCACCCTTGAGGGGGAGATGGCCGGCAGGCCAGAGGGGGGCGGTCTCCAGGCTCAGCCGGTCAAAACAGCGGTTTGTCGTGCAACAACCCCATCAGCTCCGCCGATCAGAAATGAACCGCGCCGCCTCGCAGAGCACGGCACCCCGCCCGCCATACGGCGCCAGCGAAGATGCCGCTTCGTCGACGAGTGAGGCGAGCCTTGCTCTTGTCCAGTCGTGGCCGTGGAGCGCGGGGAGGGTCTTCTTGCCGCGGGCGCGGTCCTTGCCGGTCGCCTTGCCGAGCGCTGCCGCATCGGCGGTCTCGTCGAGAAGGTCGTCTGCGAGCTGGAAGGCGAGGCCGATCGTCTCGCCGAAGCGGCGCAGCCGCTGACGGTCTTCCCCGAAAGCACCTGCGATGATCGGGCCGGCCTCCGAGGCGAAGGCGATGAGCGCGCCGGTCTTCATCGCCTGCATCCGCGCGATCGCAGCCTCGTCGAGCGTCTCGTCCTCCGCCGCGAGATCGAGCGCCTGGCCGCCAACCATGCCGGCCGCACCCGCCTCGCGCGACAGCGCGAGCGTCAAAGCGAGACGCGCCTCGGCCGCGATCCCTTCCGCCTCCGCGACAAGGCCGACGGCGAGAGTCAGCAGCGCGTCTCCGGCAAGGATCGCGGTCGCCTCGTCGAAGGCCTTATGGACCGTCGGCAGGCCGCGTCTCAGGTCGTCGTCGTCCATCGCCGGGAGATCGTCGTGGACGAGCGAGTACGAATGAACGCATTCGAGCGCGGCGGCGACGGAGACGGCGCCCGCGGCAGCTCCGTCGAAAAGCCGCGCGCTCTCGATCACGAGGAATGGCCTCAGCCGCTTGCCGCCGTTGAGGACGCCGTGGCGCATGGCGGCGAGAAGGCGCGAAGGCGTGCCCTTCACCAGCGGATGGTCCGCCGACAGGCAGGCGTCGAGCTTCGCCTCCACGGTCGCTGCGGATGCGGAAAGACGCGTCTCGAAGGAAGAAGCTGCGCTCATGCTCGTCCGTTCCTGTTCCGCAAGCCTGAGCGCTCTCGCTCCGACACGCATGCCCCTCGGGGCTTTGCCGAAACGGTGCGGGCCGTCAAGACGGAGGGTACACCGGTTGGACGGCTTCGGCGGCGGCCTGCCGGGAAGAGGTCCTGTTGCGAGTCCGTCCGGGCGCCGATATGACGAAGGCTGAACTGAGACGTTGCCGCCGGATCCTCCAGCGCCCCGTTCGCCCCGATCCCCAGAGAGCTCCGGCAGGGCTCGCCGCTCAAGGTCCGTCGATGCTGCGACGCGTGTTCGGCCTCCTCATCGTGACGCTCGTCGTTCTCGTCGCGCTTCCGGTCGCGCTCGTGCCGGTCTACGCCATTCCAGGCGTGCGGCCGGTCTCCACCTTGATGCTCGGCGACTATCTGACGCTTCGGCCGGTGACGCGCGAGTGGGTGGCGCTGGAGGACGTGGCGCCGGTGCTCGTCCATTCCGTCATGATGTCCGAGGATGGGCAGTATTGCGCCCATGGCGGCATCGATTGGAAGGAGCTCAACGCCGTCATCGACGAGGCGATGGAGGGTGAGGAGACGCGGGGCGCTTCGACCATCGCCATGCAGACGGCGAAGAACCTCTTCCTCTGGAACAGCCGCTCCTTCATCCGCAAGGGGCTCGAAGTGCCGCTCGCGCTCTACGCCGACTTCTTTCTCTCGAAGCGCCGGCTGATGGAGATCTATCTCAACGTCGCCGAATGGGGCGACGGGATCTACGGAATCGAAGCCGCCGCCTGGCACTATTTCGAAAAGCCCGCCTTCGCGCTCACCTCCCGCGAGGCCGCGCTGCTGGCGGTCACGCTGCCTTCGCCGCTGAAGCGCAATCCGGCCAAGCCCTCGCGCGGCCTCTCGCGCATGGCGGGGACGATCGAGGCGCGGGCCAAGCGCTCCGGAGACTATGTCGGCTGCGTCGCTGTAGAGCCGCGGTCGCGAGCGGCCGAAGGCGGACCGATCGGGCGAGCCAGCTGAGAGGCGCAGGCGGAATCTTTTCGTCCGCTCTTCACAAAAGGCGACCCTTTTGCTAAGGGCTCGCTCGAATTCCCGTCATGTCCGAGCCTGACGCGATCGTCGTTCGAACGGCGGGCTCGAAGACGCGAATGCCAGGGACGATCGGAGCGCCGCGCGCGTTCGGGGTCCGGGCGGAAGTGAAACCTTAGCGGACCCATGCCTTCCGGGGCATCCGCCCGATCTTGAGAACGGATGAGACCATGGCAGTTCCGAAGCGAAAGACCTCGCCCTCCAAGCGCGGCATGCGTCGCTCGCACGATGCGCTGACGGCACCGACATATGTCGAAGACAAGAATTCCGGCGAACTTCGCCGCCCGCACCACATCGACCTCAAGACCGGCATGTACCGTGGCAAGCAGGTTCTGACTGTCAAAGAAGCCTGACGCTTCGAACTTCGGACCGCATCGGCGGTAATTGAATGCGAAAAGGCCGGGTGTAATGCCCGGCCTTTTCGCTCCTACTCGACCTTCTTCGCATCCAGCGCCTCGAGGCGCTTCTGCATGTCAGCGAGCTGCTGGCGCATGTCGGAGAGGTCTTCCTTCTCCGGGAGGGGGGGCGCTGCAGCCGCGTCCTTTTCCGCGCCCGGAATAATCGCATTGGCCATGAACGGGTTGAAGACGGCCATGGCCTGGCGGAACATTTCCGTGTTGCGGCGAACCTGGGCCTCCATCATCTTCATCGGGTTCTGTCCGACGCCACCCGAAAGCTTGTCGCGAAAACCTTCCTGTTCGTGCGAGAAGGCGGTCATCGTCTGTTCGAGATAGCTCGGGATGACCATCTGCATCTGGTCGCCGTAGAAACGGATGAGCTGGCGCAGGAAGGCGATCGGCATCATGTTCTGCCCGACCTTGTTCTCCTGTTCGAAGATGATCTGAGTCAGGACGGAATGGGTGATGTCCTCGCCGCTCTTGGCGTCCTGAACGACGAATTCCTCGTTGCCCTTGACCATCGCCGCGAGGTTCTCGAGCGTCACGTAGGTGCTCGTGCCCGTGTTGTAGAGCCGCCGGTTGGCGTATTTCTTGATGACGGTCGTTTCCGCGTTCTTCGCCATGATTCGTTACACTCCCCGCGTCACGGTCTGCCCATCGGTCTCAAGGCCGATTTTGAGGCGTATTGCAGTGCGCTATCGAAAGCATAGGCACAAAACCGCCATCTTTCCAAACGTTTCCCGCAGGCGCTCAGAACGGGCGTACTCGCCCGTGTGTTTGTGCCGTTGACGATGCGCGGCTTGCCGGTCTGCGTCAGGCTGAAGGGGCGCCCCGCTGGACTGGCAATGACACCGCCGAAGGGTTTGACAGGCTCGAACAGCCTCTGCGACAACCCGTAGCGAAGATCCCGAAGCGTCGTTCGGCGCGGGTCCACCCAGAAGACCGCCCGCATGGGCGATCGCCAGGAAGGAATTTCCAATGTCCGCCACATCCTCCGTCGTCATCGTCGGTGCCGCGCGCACGGCCGTCGGCTCGTTCAACGGCGCCTTCGCCGACGTTCCGGCCCACCAGCTCGGCGCGGCCGTCATCTCCGAGGCGCTGGCCCGTGCCAAGGTCGATCCCGCCGAGGTGGACGAGGTCGTGATGGGCCAGATCCTCACCGCCGGCGAGGGCCAGAACCCCGCCCGCCAGGCCGCCATGGCCGCCGGCGTTCCGAAGGAGGCGACTGCCTGGGGCCTCAACCAGCTCTGCGGATCCGGCCTTCGGGCCGTTGCCATCGGCATGCAGCAGATCGCTATGGGCGACGCCAAGGTGATCGTTGCCGGCGGCCAGGAATCGATGTCGATGGCGCCCCATGCCGCGCATTTGCGCTCCGGCACGAAGATGGGCGACATGAAGATGGTCGACACGATGATGAAGGACGGCCTGATCGACGCCTTCCACGGCTATCCCATGGGCAACACCGCCGAGAACGTCTCCAAGCAGTGGCAGATCACCCGCGAGATGCAGGACGAATTCGCCGTCGCCTCGCAGAACAAGGCGGAGGCCGCACAGAAAGCGGGCCGCTTCAAGGACGAGATCGTTCCCTTCACCGTCAAGGGCCGCAAGGGCGACACGATCGTCTCCGACGACGAGTACATCAAGGCGGGCGTCACGATCGACAAGATCGCCAAGCTCC
>JACMIV010000379.1 GCA_014380965.1 Rhizobiaceae bacterium
AGATGCTCTTCGCCTCGCCGCGCGGATCGACGCTGCGGGCGTCGATGCCTTTCGACAGGCGCGCCAGTCTTTGGCCCATGGTGCCGTAGCGCCGGATCAACTCGATCTCGTCCATCGACTGGAGCTGTCCGATCGTGCGCAATCCGTCGCTGGCGAGGACACGGTCCATCGCCTGACCGACGCCCCAGATCCGGTCGATCGGCTTGTCCCGCAGGAACGTGATCGTCTCGGCCCGCCCGATCACCGAAAACCCCCGAGGCTTGTCGAGATCGGACGCGATCTTGGCGAGGAACTTGTTGTGCGAGAGTCCGATCGAGACGGCGATGCGAAGATCGCGTTCGATCTCGTTCGAGAGCCGCGCCAGGGTCATGGCCGGAGGCTGCCCGTGCAGGCGCGCCGTGCCGGACATGTCGAGAAAGGCCTCGTCGATCGACAGGGGCTCGACCAAGGGCGTGATCGCGCGCATGCGCTCGCGAACTTCGCGCCCGACCGCCACGTATTTCGCCATATCCGGCTTGATGACGACCGCCTCCGGGCACAGCTTTAGCGCCTTGAACATCGGCATCGCGGACCTGACGCCGCTGATTCGCGCGATGTAGCAGGCCGTCGTCACGACGCCGCGCCTGCCACCGCCGATGATCAGCGGCTTGTCGGCAAGATCCGGACGATCGCGCTTCTCGACGGCGGCATAGAACGCGTCGCAGTCGAGGTGGGCGATGGAAAGTTCGAAGAGCTCGCGATGGCGCAGCAGGCGCGGACTGCCGCAGCTAGGGCACCGCCGCGCGCCGAACGTTTCCAGCCGAAGGCAGTCGCGGCAGAAGGCCGGCGGCGGAGCATCGGGCGCTGGAAAAGCCGCTTCGGTCATGCTGCGATTTTACGGCTCGTTCGCGTCTGCCTGCAAGCCAAGAGCACAGGCAACGCGAAGTTTCAGCCGTCGGCCAGAAGCCGGGCGATGATCCCCTCGGCCTCGGCCCAATCCTTCGCGGCATGCACTCCCTCGGGCAACGGCGGCAGATGCGGGCGGAAGACCTCGTTCGCCATCAGGTGGACGAGGTCGGCACGCGGGACGCTGCGCCCGACGGAGACGAGGTTGGGCGGCAGATCATCGGCGAACACGATGGGCCCCTTCCAGATCTCGGCGAGTTCCGCCACGACGCCGCCTTTCGAGCGCTCCGTCGCGATCATCGGAAAGGGCATTCCCGCAGCGTCCAGAAGGCGGCGCCGCTGCGGGTAGTAGGCCGGCGTCATCGCCGTGAGAAAGACGATGTCGGCCTGTTCCGCGAGGCGGACGAGGGCGGCTGCGACGCCTTCGACGGGGGGCTGGCGCGCTTCCTGCTCCTCGTAGAGCCGGACAGTGACCTGATCGAGTTCCGAACCGCTGATGGCGGCGCCTGTCGAGATCGAGCGCACGTTGCCGGTGAGCTTGAAGCTTTCCACATGCAGCCGCGCGCCGAACTCTTCCAGCAGTCGTTCGAAAGGCGCGATGAAGTGGAGGACCACCTCGTCGACGTCGAGCACCAGGAGAGCGTCGCGTGTCACGGGCATCTCGGCCGGGGCGGGTCCAGCCGTTACCGGCGGCCGCTTCACCGCGGCACCGCGTCGAAGCTCTGACCGAGCCGCTCGCGGGCACGCGCGACGGCCTCGGGCGTCACGTCGGCCTGTTCTGCGAAGGCGAGCAAGGTCGGCTCATGACCGAGGAGGAAGTCGAGGAGGCCGGCAAAGAAGGCCGGCTCTGCCGCGGCGGCCCGAAGTTGTCCAACCTCGAGGCCCGACAGCGCGAGAAAGCGCTGGATCTGCGTCGGATCGCCGGCGACGAACTGCAGCGCCTTAACGCCTATCGCCACTGAGGCCTCGACGCCGGGCTTCTCTGCGCCGGAACCATCAGTTTTCAACACGAAATTTGTCCCTCACTCTCCCGCCAACACCATCCGCAGGCGATTCCCATTTTCTCAATCAAATTCGACTAACTCTCGATCGGTCGGGCGGTGAAGTATCACCGATCGGCGCCAAGAGTCGGAAAAGTGGAGTCTCCGGATGCCGAAGACCGTGATGATCGTTGAAGACAACGAACTCAACATGAAGCTTTTCCGCGACTTGATCGAGGCGCATGGTTACCGGACGGTTCAGACGCGCAGCGGTCTTGCCGCCATGGATCTCGCCCGCGAGCATCGCCCCGATCTCATCCTGATGGATATCCAGCTTCCCGAAATCTCCGGCCTCGACGTCACGAAGAGCTTGAAGGCCGACGCAGAGCTCCGCAAGATCCCGGTAATCGCCGTTACCGCCTTCGCCATGAAGGGTGACGAGGAGCGCATCCGCCAAGGCGGCTGCGAGGCCTACATCTCCAAGCCGATCTCGGTCACGAAGTTCATCGAGACGATCAAGTCCTTCCTTGGCGACGCCTGAGAGGCCGGGCGGATGACAGCGCGGATCCTCATCGTCGACGACATCGACGTCAACGTCCGGCTTCTCCAAGCCCGGCTGGAGGCGGAATACTTCGAAGTGCTGACGGCGCTCAGCGGGCCCGAGGCGATTGCCGCCTGCGCGCGCGAAACGATCGATCTCGTTCTCCTCGACGTCATGATGCCGGGCATGGATGGCTATGAGGTGTGTCGGCGCCTGAAGACCGACCCGCACACGCAGCATATCCCAATCGTCCTCATCACCGCGCTCGACCAGCCGTCCGACCGTGTGATGGGTCTCGATGCAGGTGCCGACGACTTCCTCACCAAACCCGTTCGCGATCTCCAGCTCTTCAGCCGCGTGAAGAGCCTTGCCCGGTTGAAGCTCCTGACCGACGAGCTGAGGGTCCGCGCCCAGTCGACGATGAGCCTCGTGCGGGACGGCGACATTCTCGGCCGGATCGGCAATGGCGGAGCGTCCGGCCATCTGCTCGTCTTCGAGGACGGAGACGGCACGGCCGACCGCGTACAGAGGTTCCTGCGCAGCGAGCACCGGGTCGATTCGGCTGCCGAGCCCGGACCGGTTCTCAAATCGCCCGAGACGGCGGCTCTCGATCTCTTCATCGTGAGCCTCCAGGCCAAGGCCTACGACCCGCTTCGGCTCTGTTCGCAGATCCGGTCGAACGAAGCACTTCGCCAGATCCCGATCCTGATCCTCGCCGAGCCGACGGACGAGTTGCGCACGGTGAAAGCGCTCGACCTCGGCGCCAACGATTATCTCGTGAAACCGATCGACCGCAACGAACTCCTCGCCCGCGTGCGGACCCAGATCAAGCGGCGTCGATACGACGAGAGCCTACGCCAGTCGCTTCGGGCGACGATCGAACTCGCCGTGACCGATCCTCTGACGGGCCTCAACAACCGGCGCTTCCTCGAAACGCATCTGCCGAACGCCATCGATCGGGCGCGCGCCGATTGCAAGCCGCTCGGGCTGGTCATCGCCGACATCGATCACTTCAAGCGGATCAACGACGGTTGGGGCCACGATGCCGGAGACAGCGTGTTGCGCCAGTTCGCCGCCCGACTGAAGGAGAGTCTGAGGGCCAGCGATCTCGCCTGCCGCTTTGGCGGCGAGGAATTTATCATTCTGATGCCGGAAGCGGACGAGGTGGCGGTTCGCAGTGTCGCGGAACGCCTTCGCCGGCTCGTCGCCGATCAACCGTTCGACCTCAAGGGTGAGGCGATCACGGTGACGGTCAGCGCCGGCATGGCGATGCTCGATGCGGTCGGCGATGACGCCGAGACCTTGCTCAAACGTGCCGACCGGGGGCTTTATCAGGCCAAGAACAACGGCCGCAATCGCGTCATCGCACTCGCCGCCTGACGGGCCCACCGCGCAGCCGAGCCCTCCGACTTCCAACCACCGCTACCCGCAACATCCTGAAAAGGCTATCGTGCTTAACCATCCCTTGGGAATTACGAGGGAGCGGCTGAGCATTTGATTGCCATGAACCACGATTCGTCAGAGCTTCTTTCAAGGGTTCGCGGGACGGCGCCAACGAGCGGCGTTCCAGAAATCCCCATGGAATGCTCAGGTCCGCCGCATCTCCTGAGTCCCGTGGGGCGGTGGGCCGGTGTCCAGGCAAACAGTGGTGTCCTCGTACCGTCGCCGGATATCGGTCCACCACTTTCGGTTCGTCGAATGCCCTCGCAGACCCGCACGCGCTGCTCTCTGACCGGCATTGCCCTCTTTTACGACCGGAACCACCTCCACAACGAAAAACGCCGCCCCAACCGGAACGGCGTCTTATTTCTGCCAAGAGGTCTGCAAGCCGTCCCTCAGAGAGCGCAGACAATCACTTGATCTTGGTCTCTTTGAACTCGACGTGCTTGCGCGCGACAGGGTCATACTTCGTCTTCGTCATCTTGTCGGTCATCGTACGGCTGTTCTTCGTCGTCACGTAGAAGAAACCCGTGTCCGCCGTCGAGAGCAGCTTGATCTTGATCGTTGTCGCCTTCGCCATATCCGTCTTCCATCGCCTTGCGAGTTCTTAGCCGTCTGTCCGCAGTCGATGAAATCACCAAACTGTAGAGAGGAGGCGTATCATGTGTAAGTGGCCAATAAACTGGCCATGACAGGCTGAGTCCGGTGAGGCGACCAGCATGCCGTACAGGAGCAGGAGTCGCGCAAAAGTCCGCCGATCCGTTCGCCGCGGACACTAGCCGAGGTTACCTCGAAGTCAAGTCCGTTTTGCCCTCATCGACAGTCGCGCTGCTGTCAAGACGAGGTAGGACGCGAAGAAGACGGCAAGGGAGAGCGAGAAGCCGTTCGGTCCGTACTGGTCGAGCGAGAAGCCGATCGCTTGCGGCCCGACCAGCATGCCTGCCGCATAGCAGAAGATGAAAGCGGCATTGGCCGAGGCGAGTTCCGAATTTCCGAGCTTCGAGCCGAGATGGGCGAGCCCGACGGTGTAGAGCCCGGCAACGACGCCGCCCCAGACAAACAGTGTCGCTGCCATCAGCCACCAGTTCTCGACGAGGAACGGCAGGAACAGGGAACCGACGAGGCCGACGATCGCGAAGAAGAGAAGCAGTGTGCGCCGATCCCCGACGCGGTCGCTGTAGAGCCCGATCGGGATCTGGAGGAGGACGTTGCCGAGGCCGATCGCCGTCAGGAGCTGCGCTGCGCTCGCCTCGCTGTAGTTCACCATCTGGCCGTAGATCGGAAACAGCGCGAAACCGCCCGATTCGACCGCGCCGAAGATGAACACCGCCGCCGTCGCCGTCGGCACGAGATAGAGATAGCGCCAGAACGAGCCTGCGGCATGGTCCCCGATGATCGGCTGGCGGTCCCAGGCAAGGAAAAGCGGAATGAGCGCCGACAGGATGACGCCGGATCCGATGGCGAAGGGCAGCACGCCCTGCGAACCGATCTGCGAGAAGAGCCATGGTCCGAACGCGAAGCCCAGCGAGAGGAACGTCGCATAGATCCCGAGGATGAAGCCGCGTCTCGACGGAGGTGCGGCGGCATTGATCCAGAATTCGGACAGGATGAACAGCGCGGTGATGGCGAAATGGAAGACCAGCCGCAGCGGGAACCACGTCCAGAACGGCGTGAAATAATAGAAGCCGATCGCCGAGAGCGCAGCGGCGACAATCGAGATTGCCATCGTCATCCGCACGCCGAGCCTGCGGGCGATCGGCGTAATGAGCGGCGCAGCGAGCAGCGAGGCGGCGCCCGCGACGGCCGTGTTGGCGCCGATCATCGTCGCCGAGACGCCGCGTTGCTCGAGGATGACGCTGAGAAGCGGCAGCCCGAGGCCGAGCGCGATGCCCACCGCGCTGATCGAGGCGATGGCGGCTCCTGCAGCCCACCAGTCGATCGTCTCGATCTGGGTCTCGATGTCGGCGAGGATATCGGTGTCGGTGCGCTTGTCCATACGATTCAGATCATGTCCCGGATGATGCGGCCGTTGCGGGCACGGTAGAAGGGCATCGCAATCGACGGATCGCGCCAGCTCCCGTCACGCAGCCGCACGTCGATGTCGCTGAGCACCTGACGCGTAATGCCGGGAAGTTCAAGCGCCGAAAGCGCATCGAGCGAAAACCAGCCGAGTTGATCGAACTCCAAATCGGGCCTTTCCTCGAATGGCAGGCGGAAGGCGATCCGCTCGGCCGACACGCCGAAGAAGCGGGTATCGTAGCGACGCGGCGGCCCCGGCGGCGTAATGGCGCGCGCAAGCGGCACGAGCGCTGCGGGATCGGGCGCGACGCTTGCTTCTGCAAAACGCCGCCAGCCTTCGCGCCGCGTCGCGAAGGGTGCGGCGTTGCCGATCATAAGCCCCGCTTCCTCGAAGGTTTCGCGGATCGCAGCTAGGCCAGCCGCCGCCGCATGCCTTTCGCCGAAGCGCGATGTGGTTTGCATCAGGAGGCGTTCGAGGATGACGTCTGACAAACGGTAGCCCGCGGCGAGCGCGAGATCGTCCGCCTCGACCCGCCCGCCGGGAAAGACCAGTTTGCCGGGCATGAAGACGAGCTGTGCAGACCGTCGTCCCAGCAGAATCTTCGGGATCGTCCCGCTTTCGTCGACAATGATGAGCGTGGCGGCATCGCGCGGGCGAAGCCGAAGACGCTCCACGGCCTTGTTCCGGACAAGCGCAGGTGAACGGACGGCATCGACCGGCGTCAAAGCTTAATGGTCCGCGCCTTCGAGCGCGTCGCCGAAGCCGTGCATCCGCTTCGCCCACTGGAGACCAATGGTTGCGCCCTTGAAAGGTCTGAGCAGGCCGAGCGTCATCACCAGCGTCACCGGAATCCAGATGCCGAGATGGGCGACCAGCGAGAGGTCGCCTATCTGCTCGGCGGCCATGAACAGGGCGACGACGACATGGCCGACGACGAAGGTCGTGAGGTACGGCGGGAGGTCGTCCGCGCGGTGGTGCAGGATCTCTTCGTTGCAGACCTCGCAGCGATCGACACTTCTGAGGTAGCCGGCGAAGAGCTTGCCCTCGCCGCAATTCGGGCAGCGACAGAGGAAGCCGCGGCCGATCGATCGCCACAGTGGCCGTTCGCCAGCGTCGAAGGTCTCGGCTTCGAGGCCGAATGTCGCGACGTCCGCTTTGCTCCGTGTCATCGTCTTTTCCTCGTTTGGGCGGCGACATTCGTGGGCCGGCCCGCCGGGCGCCCGGAGGCGCGAGGGCGGGACTTGTGGAAGGACCCCGTCGTTGCAGGCAGAGCGCGCGGCTCGCTCAGCATCTCGAAGCGCATCGAACCTGCAAGCGGAATGGCCTCCGCCAATCGAACTTCGACGCTGTCACCCAGCCGGTGGCCATGGCCGCTGCGGCTGCCGATCAGCGAATGGGAGACCTCGTCGTAATGGTAGAACTCGTTCCCAAGAGTTGATATGGGGATAAAGCCGTCCGCGCCAAAGGTCGGAAGCTGCACAAACAATCCTGCTTTTGTCACGCCGGCTATACGTCCGTCGAAGCTCTGTCCGATCCGGTCGGCGAGATGATGGGCGATGAGACGATCCACGGTGTCGCGCTCGGCCGCCATTGCCCGGCGTTCGGCTCTCGAAATCTCCTCGGCCGTCTGTTCGAGCTGGGCCTTGTCCTCGGCGCTGAGGCCGCCCTCGCCGAGGGCCAGTGCGGTGACGAGCGCGCGATGGACGATGAGGTCCGCATAGCGGCGGATCGGCGAGGTGAAATGGGCGTAGCGCATCAGGTTGAGGCCGAAATGACCGATATTGTCCGGCGAGTAGGCGGCCTGGCTCTGCGAGCGCAGCACGACCTCGTTGACGAGGCTCTCGTGCTCGCCGCCGCGCACATGCGCCAGGATGCCGTTGAAGTGAGACGGCCGAAGCGTTCCTGCCTTGGCGAGCGCGATGTCGAGTGTCCGCAGGAAATCACGTAGCGATTCGAGCTTGGCCAGCGATGGCGCGTCGTGGGCGCGATAAATCAGCGATTGGCGTTTCGCCTCGAGGGCTTCGGCGGCCGCCACGTTCGCGAGGATCATGAACTCCTCGATCAGGCGGTGCGCGTCGAGGCGCGGCGGCACGACGACCTTGTCGACCATGCCGTTCGGGGCGAGCACGATCTTGCGCTCGGGCAGATCGAGATCGAGCGGCTGGCGGTGATGACGCGCGAGCTTGACGAGGGCGTAGGCCGCCCAGAGCGGCTTCAGGACGCCGTCGAGGACGCGCCCCGCCGCCTCGCTCGGCGCACCCTCCACCGCCGCCTGCGCTTCCTGGTAGGAGAGCTTGGCGTGGCTGCGCATGAGAATGCGGTGGACCGTGTGGCGACGCTTCTCGCCGTCGGCCCCGATCACCATGCGGATCGCGAGCGCGGGCCGGTCCACGTCCGGCTTCAGCGAGCAGAGATCGTTCGAGATACGCTCCGGCAGCATAGGCACGACGCGGTCGGGAAAGTAGACCGAGTTGCCGCGCAGCCGCGCCTCTGCATCGAGCTTCGAGCCCGGCCGTACGTAGAAGGAAACGTCCGCTATGGCGACCGTCAGAATCATGCCGCCGGGATTCGCCGGGTCGTCGTCCGCGACAGCGTGAACGGCGTCGTCGTGATCCTTCGCATCCGCCGGATCGATCGTGAGGAGGGGGAGGGAGCGCCAGTCCTCGCGGCCGTCCGCCGACACCAAGGCGGGCGCGGCCTCGGCCTCCTCGATCACAGCGTCAGGAAAGACGTGGGGGATGCCATGCGCGTGGAGAGCGATCGTCGAGATCGCCTTCTCGCTGGAGAGCGAGCCGATGATCTCGCGTATGCGGCCGCGCGGCAGGCCGGCACGCCCCCGGTCGGAGGGCTCGATCTCGACAAGGTCGCCGTCCTTCGCTCCGTTCGTATCGCCGGTTCCGATCGCGTACTCGAGCTGGCGCCGCTCGACCGGCTCGACGCGTCCGCCGCCGCCGGGCGAAGGCCGGAACACGCCGAGCGCGATCGCCGCCTTCTTCTCCAGCCGCCGGATGACGGTCGCCGTCGGCGCGTCCGGATCGTCCCGGTCGAGCCTTGCAAGGATGCGGTCGCCGATCCCGGCGGTCGCTACGGCGTCCGGCGTCTGCTTCACCGCAAAGACCGGACGTTCGCCGGACAGCGCACTGTCCCAAGCGACCGGCTCAGCGAGCAGTCCGCCATCCCCGTCGCGCCCACGGATTTCGAGAACCGTGACCTCTGGCAGCGCGCCCGGCTGCTGGAAGCGCCGTCGCCCGCCTGCGATCGCGCCCTCTGCCTGAAGATCGGCGAGGATGTCCTTGAGAAGGACGCGATCATCCCCCTTCACGCCGAAGGCCTTGGCGATCTCGCGCTTGCCGGAGGTTTCGGGGTTGTCGGCGATGAAGCGGAGCACGGCGTCGCGCGTCAGGACCGTCCGGATGTCGAAGGGTTTGTCGCGCTTGGCCATCCCGGGATTATTCCGCCGCTGATTTTGCGGGCTTCGTCCTGTCCGCTTTGATCAAGGTCGTCACCGCCGGCGGTCTTGCCGGAGGCGCTTGCGACGGGGCAACCTGCACCTGCGCGGCGGGCGCCGTCTTCGGCTTCGCCCGAGCCGCCGTCTTAGGCTTCGCCACTGTCTTCGTAGCGGCACCCTCTGCCGTCGCCTTCTTCGGGCTCGCGGCCTTTTTCGCCTTCACCGGCTTGGCGCCGGTCTTCTCTGCCCGCTCGTTGAGGAGGACGATCGCCTCCTCCAGCGTAACGGAAGCGGGGTCTTTGCCCTTCGGCAACGTAGCATTGACCTTGCCGGCGTTGACGTAAGGCCCGAAGCGGCCTTCGCGCACGGTGATCTGGCCGCCGAGCGCCGGATGCTCGCCAAGGGTCGCGAGCGCTGCCGGCGTGCCGCGGCCGCGCGGACCTTTTTCCTTCTTCTCGGCAATGACCGTCACAGCGCGGTTCAACCCCACCGTGAACACGTCCTCGATCGTCTCTAGATTGGCGTAGGCCCCGTCATGCTGAAGAAACGGACCATAGCGCCCGAGGCCGGCAAGGATCGGCTTGCCGCTTTCGGGGTGAAGCCCGACCTCACGTGGCAACGCCAGGAGTTGCAGCGCCTTCTCGAAGTCCATCTCGGTCGGCAACCAGCCCTTCGGCAGCGAGGAGCGCTTGGCCTCCTTGCCTTCGCCGCGCTGCACGTAGGGACCGAACCGGCCCGACCGCATCGTGACGGGCTCGCTGTTGTCCGGATCGACGCCCAGCATCTTCGGCTCGTCGAGGCCGGCTTCGCCCGCTCCTTCGGCTTGCAGGTTCGAGCCGAGCTGGCGAGTGAAGTTGCACTCGGGATAGTTCGAGCAGCCGACGAATGCGCCGAACTTCCCGAGCTTGAGGCTGAGCTGGCCGCCGGAGCACTTCGGGCAAGCGCGGGGCTCCGTGCCGTCCTCCTTCGGAGGAAAGGCGAGCGGGGCAAGCTCGATGTTCAGCGCGTCGAGAACGTCGGTGACGCGCAGTTCCTTGGTGCCATCGACATGACCGGAGAAGTCCGTCCAGAATTCGCGCAGCACGTCCTTCCAGGCAAGCTCGCCGGCGGAGATCTTGTCGAGCTTGAGCTCGAGATCGGCCGTGAAGTCGTATTCCACGTACTTCTCGAAGAAGTTGTGGAGAAAGGCCGTCACAAGTCGACCCTTGGAATCCGGGATCAGCTTGCGTTTCTCGTTGACGATGTACTCGCGGTCCTCCAGCGTCTGGAGCGTTGCGGCATAGGTAGAGGGACGCCCGATGCCGAGCTCCTCCATCTTCTTGATCATCGAGGATTCGGAGTAGCGCGGCGGCGGCTCGGTGAAGTGCTGCGACGCTTCGATCGCCCGTTTTTCGGCTGTCTCGTTCGCTTCGATCCGCGGCAGGCGCGCCGATTCGTCGTCGTCATCTCCTGCGATCTCGACCTTGCTGTCGTCGCGGTGGTCGACATAGGCGCCGAGGAAGCCGTCGAAACGGACAACCGAGCCCGTCGCGCGAAGGGTCGCGACCCGTGCGCCGTTCTTCGCCTCGATCTCGGCGGTGGTCCGCTCGATGTCGGCCGAGGCCATCTGGCTTGCGATCGTACGCTTCCAGATGAGGTCGTAGAGCCGCGCCTGATCGGGATCGAGGAACTTCTGCACGTCCTTCGGCAGGCGCGCGAAGGATGTCGGGCGGATCGCCTCGTGCGCCTCCTGCGCGTTCTTCGCCTTCGTCGCGTAATGGCGCGCCTTCTCTGGCACATACCGGGCGCCAAACGTCTCGGCGATCGAAACGCGTGCGTCCTCGACCGCCTCGGGCGCGATCTGAACGCCATCGGTCCGCATGTAAGTGATGAGGCCGACCGTCTCGCCGCCGATGTCCATGCCCTCGTAGAGCTTTTGGGCGACCTGCATGGTGCGCGAAGCGGAGAAGCCGAGCTTGGCGGACGCCGCCTGCTGGAGCGTCGAGGTGGTGAAGGGCGGTCCGGGATTGCGCTTGGTCGGCTTGGCCTCGACCGAGGCGACGCGGAAGGCGGCGCTCTCCAGCATGTCGCGAATCGTATGGGCCCGCGTCTCGTCGTTCACCGACAGGCGCTGCAGCTTGTCGCCCTCGAAGCTTGTCAGGCGCGCGGCGAACTCGTCGCCACGGGGCGTCGCGAGCCGTGCCGCTATGGTCCAGTATTCCTCCGGCTTGAAACGTTCGATCTCGCTTTCGCGTTCGCAGATAAGTCGCAGTGCCACCGACTGCACACGCCCGGCCGAGCGGGCGCCCGGCAACTTGCGCCAGAGCACCGGCGACAGCGTGAAGCCGACGAGATAGTCGAGCGCACGGCGGGCGAGATAGGCGTCGACCAGCGGCGCGTCGATCTCGCGCGGATTGGCCATCGCGTCGAGCACCGCCGACTTGGTGATCGCGTTGAAGACGACGCGACTCACCGGCTTCTTGCCAATCGCCTTTTTCTGCCGAAGCACTTCCAGCACATGCCACGAGATGGCCTCGCCCTCGCGATCCGGATCGGTCGCGAGGATCAGGGCGTCCGACTCCTTCATCGCCTGGGCGATTTCGGCGAGCCGCTTTTGCGAGAGCTTGGCGACCTCCCAGCTCATCGAGAAGTCGTCGTCAGGCAGCACCGAGCCGTCTTTGGCCGGCAGATCCCGGACATGCCCGTATGAGGCCAAAACCTTGTAGTTCGAGCCGAGATACTTGTTGATCGTCTTCGCTTTCGCAGGCGACTCGACGATGACCAGATCCATGTGCCGTCCCAAAAATGCGGTGTCTCGGCGTCGATGGAGACGGGAAAGGTTCCGAGAACGGGCGCAAGCCTCGCTCCGAACCGCCCCTTCGCGTTCCGATTGCCAGCGCCACACATGGACAGGCGGAGCGAAGGGGTCAAGCCCTTCCCCTTCTTGACTATCGAGCCCGACGCATCTCGTTGTTGCAACTGAGAGGAGCATATATATGATAGCACAATCTTTAGTAACATGCGCTGGAGGCCGAGGGTCGAGGCGCAGCGGCCTTCGGCCGAAAAGGAATCAGGGCGAGACACATGCAAGAGAGCCCCGCCAATCCCCGCGCGCAGCTGCACTACATCCGCGACATGCTGGAGCAGCTGAAGGCGATCTCGACGGCGAGCGGGAGCCCGTTTCTCTTCTACCTCATCGACATGGCGCATCAGGAGGCAGCAAAGGAACTCCAGCGTCGCGACGCCCTGCCGTCACGACGCGAGGGACACCCGACCGTCTGAATGGCGTTCGAGGCGCCCGGCGAGATCGAGCTCGAGAAGCGTGAGCTGCACGGCGCCGGGCGATGCGCCGGTATGGTCGATGATGTCGTCGACGGCGACAGGCGTCGGCCCGAGCGCCTCGATGATGCGCTCGCGCTCGGTTGCGGAGACCGCCTCGTCACGCTCCGCCGCCGGCTCCTCGACATCGAGCCGGCGGCCGGGAGCCATGCGCTCGTCCAGCGGTCGTAGGGCGTCAACGATGTCGGCAGCTTCGGTCACGATGATCGCCCCTTCCTTCAGGAGCCTGTTCGTCCCGGCGGCCCTCGGATCGAGCGGCGATCCCGGCACGGCGAAGACGAGACGACCGAGCTCGCCCGCAAGACGGGCACTGATCAGCGATCCGGACCGCATCGCCGCCTCGACGACGACGAGACCGAGGGCAAGGCCGGCGACGACGCGGTTTCGGCGGGGAAAATCGACCGCCCGCGGCTCCCAGCCGAAGGGCATTTCCGAGACGAGACAGCCGCCGCTGTCGACGATCCGCCGCATCAACGGCTTATTCTCGCTCGGATAGGGCTTGTCGAGCCCGCCAGCGAAGACGCCGACCGTGCCGCTGTCGAGGCTTGCCTCGTGGGCTGCTGCATCGATGCCGCGGGCAACGCCCGAGACGGTCGAAAAGCCAGCCTTGCCGAGCTCGAACGCGAGGTGCCGCGCGAACTTGATGCCGGCGAGCGAGGCATTGCGGGCGCCGACGATCGCGACAGAGGAACGGCACAGCGTCTCGGCGCTGCCCATGATCGCGATCACCGGCGGGGCCCCGTCGGCCGCGCGAAGGCTTGGCGGGAAGTCGGGCTCGCCAAGGCAGACGAAGCGGGCGCCGAGCCGTTCCGCCGTCGCCAACTCGGCTTCGGCCACGGCAGGACTGGTGATGCGGATCGCGCGTTTCGAGCCGCCGCGGGCGGCAAGCTCCGGCAGGGCTGCGAGCGCCGCTTCCGCCCCGCCATACCGGTTGACGAGCGCGCGGAAGGTCACGGGGCCTACATTCTCGCTGCGGATGAGGCGCAGCCAGGCGAGGCGCTGGTCGGCCCCGAGACGGATGCCGCGGCCGGCAGCACCCGTATCGCTCAACCCTTTGATCCGATCTTGCCCTCTGTTCCGGCAAGAAGGCGCTCGATGTTCGATCTGTGCTTGATGAAGACGAGTATCGTCAGGACGGCGCTCAGCGCGGCAGCCGAGGTGAGGCCGAGGACGAGATAGGCGATCGGGACGATCAGCGTTGCCATAAGTGCGGCGAGGGAGGAGTAGCGCAGGAGAACCGCCATCGCGATCCAGACCACGGCGAAGACCAGAACGCCAAGCGGAGCGAAGCCGAGGAGAACGCCGATATAGGTCGCGACGCCCTTGCCGCCCTTGAAGCCAAGCCAGACCGGAAAGAGGTGCCCGAGAAACGCGCCGACGCCTGCCGCCATCGCCGGCGCTTCTCCGAACCGCCAGGCGAGGAGAATCGGAAGCGTCGCCTTGAGGACGTCTCCGAGAAGCGTCAGCGCGGCGAGTAGCTTGTTGCCCGTCCGTAGCGCATTGGTCGCCCCGATATTGCCTGACCCGATCTTGCGAAGGTCGCCAAGCCCGAAAAGACGCGTGAGAATGAGGCCGAAAGGAATGCTGCCCGAGAGATAGCCGAGCGCCAGGAACGCGCAGACGACGGCCCATCCCCCTCCGGCGGCGACGGATGCCTCGATCATCGATCCTCTCCTGCACCGTCCGCGCGAAACACCGTGCGGCCCGAGACGACCGTGCGCAGGATGCGGCCTTGAAAGCGAGCGTTCTCGAAGGCCGTGTTCTTCGATTTAGAGCGGATCTCCGCCTTGCCGTAGACAAAGGGTGCGTCGAGATCGAGCAGCACCAAATCGGCCTCGGCGCCTGGCCGGAGCGTGCCCCGATCGATCTTGAGCAGCCTCGCCGGCGCCGACGTCATCGCCTCGACGAGCCGCATCAGCGGCACCTCGCCCGAATGATGGAGCCTGAGGGCTGCAGGCAACAGAGTCTCGAGGCCGATCGCCCCGTCTTCGGCTTCGGCGAAGGGATGGCGCTTTCCGTCCGCATCGTGCGGATCGTGCGAGGAGACGATGATGTCGATCGTGCCGTCACGAAGCGCCGCGACCATCGCGGCCCGGTCGTTCTCGGAGCGAAGGGGCGGCGAAAGGCGAAAGAAGGTGCGATACTCGCCGATGTCGTTCTCGTTCAGCGAAAGATGGTTGATCGAGACGCCGGCGGACACGGCAAGGCCGCGAGACTTCGCCGCGCGCAGGACCTCGGCGGACGTCTCGACGGAAAGCTTCGCGGCGTGATAGCGGCAGCCGGTGAGAGCCGCGAGACGGAGGTCGCGTTCGAGCGCGATGATCTCCGCCTCGACGGGAATGCCGGGGAGCCCGAGCCACGAGGCGAGCAGCCCCTCGTTGACGACGCCGGACCCGGCAAGGTCGCCATCCTGCGTCTCGTGCATCACGAGGGCGTCGAAGTCCCGCGCATAGGTCATGACCCGGCGAAGCAGGCCGGAATGCGCGATGGTCCGCCTGCCTTCCGTGAATGCCGGCACGCCCGCTTCGCAGAGGAGGCCGATCTCCGTCATTTCCTTGCCGAGCAGCCCCTTCGTGAGGGCGGCTGCCGGGAAGACGTTGATGTCGGCGGTCTCGCGCGCCGTCCGCATGACGAATTGCGCGAGCGCAACGTGGTCGATCACCGGATCGGTGTCCGGCATCGTCAGGATCGACGTGACCCCGCCGGCCGCCGCCGCGCGGCTTGCCGAGCGGATCGTCTCGCGGTGCTCGCCGCCGGGCTCGCCGATGAACACGCGGGCGTCCACGAGGCCGGGCAGCGCGAGGAGCCCCGATCCGTCGACGACCTCCGCGCCCTCGGGCCGGCCCTGTCCGAGCACGGCTGCACCGGCCGCCGCGATCTTCCCCTCGACGACGACGATCGTCCCGATCTCGTCGAGACCGCGCGCCGGATCGACGATCCGCACGGTCTCGATCACCAGCGGCTTCTCGCCTCGACGATCCGGACGGAAGGCGCTCATGCCGCGCCCTCGGCAGCCGGCAGCAGCGCCTGGATGACGGCCATGCGGACGGCGACGCCCATCTCGACCTGCTCCTCGATGACGCTCTGCGGGCCGTCCGCGACCTCGGACGCGATTTCGACGCCACGGTTCATCGGGCCGGGATGCATGACCAACGCATCGGGTTTTGCGAATGCGAGCTTGGCCGCATCGAGCCCGTAATAGCGGAAGTACTCCCGCACGGAGGGAACGAAAGAGCCGGCCATGCGCTCGCGCTGGAGCCGCAGCATCATGACGACGTCGGCGTCCTTCAGGCCGTCCTGCATCCTATGGAACACCTCGACGCCCATCGCATCGATCCCGGCCGGCAGCAGCGTCGACGGCGCGACGACGCGCACGCGGGCGCCGAGAGCGTTCAGGAGGAGGATGTTGGACCGAGCCACGCGGCTGTGCAGCACGTCGCCGCAGATCGCTACCGTGAGCCGCGCGATGCGGCCCTTGTGCCGGCGGATCGTCAGCGCGTCGAGCAGCGCCTGCGTCGGGTGTTCGTGGGCGCCGTCGCCGGCGTTCACCACCGAGCAGCCGACCTTCTGCGCCAGGAGCGCCACGGCACCGGCGGCATGGTGGCGCACGATGAGGATGTCCGGCCGCATGGCGTTCAGCGTCATCGCCGTGTCGAGCAGCGTCTCGCCCTTCTTAACGGAGGAGTGGCCGACGGACATGTTCATGACGTCCGCGCCGAGCCGCTTGCCGGCGAGTTCGAAGGAGGCCTGCGTCCGCGTCGACGCCTCGAAGAAGAGATTGATCTGCGTTCGTCCCTTGAGGACGCTCTTCTTCTTGTCCTGACGGCGTCCCACCTCGACCTCGGCTTCCGAGAGATCGAGCAGCCGCTCGATCTCGTGCGGCAACAGCTCCGCGATGCCGAGAAGATGGCGATGCGTGGAGATCGGAAGTGGAGGGGACGCGCTCATGTCGAGAGCGGCCTATAGGAGAAAGCGCGGCCTCCGGCAAGAACACCGCGTTGCGGAGAGACGGGTGATCTGGCGAAAGCCAAACTGACCAGAAGCCGTCGCCCCGCTCTCCCTTTCGTCATGCCGGCTCTGAGCCGAGATCCATGCCGAAGCTGCCGACCATCCGAAACGGGTTGACGAACAGCCGCCTTCCTCGACCGATCCTGAGCTTGAACAGCTTCAACATGGCTTCCGGCGCAGGGCCGGAAGGTCGAGATTTCAAGGTCGGCGCATATCGAAAGGCGCGTCTCTCAACGGCCGATCGCGCCGCCGATGGCCCCACCGATCAGCCCGCCGACGAAGGCAGCGCCCGCGACATCGGCGTTGCCGTCACGTCGGCGCGGCTCTGCGCGCCCGACAAGCGTTCCCCGCTGCTGGCGCACCGCCTGGGTTTTCCGTGGACGCGCCTTTTCGACCGACCGGGTCTTGCCCGGCGATTTCGCTTTCACCGGCGCGGCGCGGCGGTCGCGGTCCTCGACCTGCCAAACCGCAAACTGCTGCACGGTTCGGGAGACGAGAAGATCGTACTGCGAAGCGCTGAAGTAACCGGTCGCCGGGACGTTCCGCCCCGCCTGCCAGGAGGCGATGGCCTGCCGCGTTTTCGGCCCGAAGTTTCCGTCGGGCGTCCCGAGTTCGATACCCTCGAGTTCGAGGCGCGCCTGCACCTCGCGGCGCCGCACCTTATCCCAGGTCAGCACGGCCTCGGTGACATCGGTTCCGATTTCGATTGCGTTCGGTTGTACGTTCGTCGACGCCGCTGCGGTGAGGGGTGCCTCCGCCGCGGTGAATGGAGCTGCATCCGCGAATGGCGTGCGCGGCGTCAGCCCGTCCGCGTCGGGAAGCGCGGCGACCTTGCGATCAGCCGATTCGGAGTCCCCGACACGGCTCCGCTCGATGAAGTTCCGCGCGATATCGGCGAAATGACCCGTCGGATAGCTCGCGAGATAAGCCTGAAAATCCTCGGGCGCGCCGCTTTTCTGCGCGAACTCGAACAGCGTTTTTTCCTGGTCCCAGGCAACCGGATCGCCCTTCGCCGGGACCGCCGAGATCGCCAGTTGCGGCACGACCGCCGCGACAGACTCCGGCATTGAGGGCGTCTCGCCGAGTGCCGCCACCTCCACATCGGACTTGTTGAGATAGATCTCGCCGATCAAGGAGGCGTTGATCCAGGGCCGCTGCTTCTGGTTGGTCGCCTCGTAGACATCGCGCGTCACCCGCGTCATGACGTTCTGGAGCGGCAGATCGGCGGCGTCGATATGGTCGAGCAGCGCGCGCGTGAAGGGTGAATGCGCCGACTTGCCGTCATAGGCGACATCGCCGGGACTCGTGGCGAAGGCGATCACGGTTCCCTCGCCGGCATCGTCGATCTTGATTTCCGCAAGGCCTTCGCCGATCGACGCAGACCGGCTCGGCTCCATCGAGCGAGCGAGCACCTTGGAGAGCGGATTGTCGCGGCAGGCATCGAGGAAGACCATCCGAAGCCGCACGTCCCGGGACATCTGGCGCAGGACGAAGTCGACGGGTACCGCCTCGAAGTCGAGCGACGTCTCGTCCTTGAAGGCGGCATCGATGGGGATGAGATAGTTGTCGCCGCGCACCTGCATGCCATGCCCAGCGTAGAAGAGCAGCGCGATGTCCGCCCCGATCGCTTCGCGGGCGAAGCCGTTCACCGTCGCCTGCATCGACCGGTAGTCCTGATCGAAGCCCGTCACGACGGCAAACCCGAGCGCTTCGAGCTTTTCGCTCATCGCCTTCGCGTCGTTCACGGGATTGGCGAGAGGGACGGCATTTTGATAGGCGCTGTTGCCGATCACCAGCGCCACTTTCTTCGCCTCGGCCGCGCTCGTCCCAAGCATTACAGCAAAGAGCGACAGGATAAAAGCAACGCGCATCATCCGAAATCTCCACCGTTATGGAAAAGGAGCGAGCGGGTACGAATTTTCCCTTGAAGTAACTTCCATCGCTCTCCGCCTGACGAAACGCTACCCTAAGGAAAGAAACGCCACAACCCGCGAGCATGACCTCTGAAAAAGAAATATCGGCTGAGCTCTACAAGGTCCGCCCAACGTCGCTGATCGGATGCCGAGGAGCTTCTCGGGGACAGAACTGGCGGCGGTTAACGTTAACAAATGGTTTAGGATTGCTCTCCTGCATCCATGAGCGGAAGTTGGCGCATGTCGCTTAGACCCAGATAAAGGTATGCGTCCCTTGTCCCGCCTTCCCTCGACAGTGGCACTGGCTGGATGGTTTGGTTTCGTCCTGACGTCGATCATTCTGGCGTCGAACGGAGCAGGGAGCGAAATCGCCACGCTGGAATTCGCGACCGCAGACCTCACGGCGGCAATGGCCTACGCGGCGCTCCTCGTATGGCAGGCCGCCTCCGCTGCGGCCATGGCATGGGCGCTTTACTGCCTGCACGATACCGGCCGCGAGAGGCGTCGTTTCGGAGAACAGCTTGGCCTCGCCGGGCTCTTTGCTCTGGCGGTTCATGGCGGTCTCGGTCTCGTCGTCGGTATCGACCCGGTAGCAGCGCAGTCGGCTGGATACTGGGTGATGCTGGTCCTGGCAGCGCTCGCCCTCCTGTTCGACCGGCTCGTTGCGGTCGAAGAAGACGCCGGAGACGACAAAGAGAATTTCGAGGCTGCCGTCGCCGTGATCGCGCAGAGCATGGCTCGTCAGACCGAGCTCTACACCGACCCTTCGCACCGCTTTCCGCCGAGGGCACGATGATCTTCCGCTCGTTCCTGACTCTCTGGCTCGGCCCGGTCCTCTTCTTCTGGGGCTGGTATCTGATGTCGTCGAACGATCTGAGTTTCGGCGTGTACGCTCTCTCTCGCGAAATGCACGACCGGACCTTCGCGCTCTACGCGGCTGTCTCCGGCGTGCCGGCAGAGGCGATCCCGCCGCTGATCGCCAAGACGCTGATCCTCGACGGCATCCTCGTCGCGGCGCTGATCGTGTTTCGCCGACGTCGTGACATCGCCGCCTTCATCGCCGCCCGCTATGCCTCGCCGCCCGAAGCCTCCGCGAGCGCGGACAACCTGTCCAAGGCGCCCTGAAGGATGAAGGCGGCTGCCGCCGAATCGATGCGCGCGGCGCGCTGCTTGCGCGACACGTCCGCCGCGATCATCGCGCGCTCCGCCGCGACCGTCGACAGCCGCTCGTCCCAGAGCACTACGGGCCGGGCGTCGAAGCGGACGAGATTGCGGCAGAAGGCGCGCGTCGACTGCGCCCTCGGCCCTTCCGATCCGTCCATGTTGAGCGGCAGGCCGATCACCAGGGCACCGCAGCGCTCGCGATCGAGAACCGCCAGAAGCGCTGCGGCATCCGCCGCGAACTTGGTGCGTCGGATGACTGCCCGCGGCGTCGCGAAGGACAGCCCGAGGTCGGACATGGCGACGCCGATCGTCTTAGTCCCGAGGTCGAGCCCCGCCAGCACCGTGCCCGCCGGCAGCAGCGCCGTCAGGTCTTCAATTCCCACGACCGCCATCTTGTCTCCAGAGGGCATCCAACGGACCCGCCGGCGCCTTATTGGTCGGGCCTGGCCCGAAGTCCAGCTTGACGAAGCCGTGCGCCGCCGCACTTAGCGGCGCCAAGGACGTGCGCTGCCGAGAGCGTAACGTCGCCGCTTCGTTTCCAAACAAGGACCGAGACCCTCGATGAAGATCACCTATTTCGGCCATTCCGCCTTCCGGATCGACACCGGCTCGTCCGTGCTTCTCATCGACCCGTTCCTTTCCGGCAACCCACACTACACGGGGACCCTCGACGAAGCCGCGACGGGGTTGACCCACATCGTGCTCAGCCACGGCCATTCCGACCATGTCGGCGACACGGTCGCGCTGGCCGAGAAACATGGCGCAACGGTCGTCGCGACCTTCGAGCTGGCCATGTGGCTCGCCAAGAAGGGCGTTGCCAACGTCTCTCCCGGCAATACCGGCGGAACCCAGAAATTCGACGATTTCTCCGTGACGCTGACGCAGGCCTTCCATTCGTCGGGGAACATCGAGGAGGACGGCTCCGTCACCTACCTCGGAATGCCGAACGGGCTCGTCTTTCACTTCAACGACGGCCCGACCACCTTCCACATGGGCGACACGGACATTTTCGCCGACATGGCGCTGATCGCGGAACTGCACGATCCGAAGGTCGCGATGGTGCCGATCGGAGATCGGTTCACCATGGGAGCCGCGGTTGCGGCGCTCGCCTGCCGCCGCTACTTCGCCTTCGATCGCATCCTGCCCATGCACTACGGGACGATGCCGATCCTCGATCCCGATCCCTCGAAATTCGTCGCGGCGATGGAGGGCGACGCCGGCAAGGTGTTCTTGCCCGACATCGGCAAGCCCTTCGACGTCTGATCCCCGAAGAGAACCGGTGCAGTTCCGTCGGAACCGCGCCATTCTTGCCTCCCTTCGACCGCCTCGCTATAGCGGGACGGAGCACCGCTCGTCCCTGTCGAGTAAAGACGGCGGGCGAGGGCGCAACGCCGCACCTCGTCTTGGCCTGGAACCGTCATGTCCGTCGATATCGCCACCGTTCGCCGCGTCGCGCGCCTGTCGAGACTGGCCGTCAGCGACGACGAGGCAGAGGCGATGCGCAGCGAGCTGAATGCGATCCTGGTCTTCGTGGAGCAATTGTCCGAGGTCGATGTCGGCGGCGTCGAACCGATGACCTCCGTCATGCCGATGGCCATGAGGAAGCGCGAGGACATCGTGACGGACGGACACAAGGCGGCCGACCTCGTTGCGAATGCCCCGGCCTCCGACGCGCACTTCTTCATGGTGCCGAAGGTCGTCGAGTAGATGCCGGATCCCGTCGTCGAAGGCCCTGTCTCCATCGCGGTGGAACCTGCGTTGCAAGATGATGTGCGCAGCATGGTCGCCTTGCTCAACGCTTACATGATCCCGCTGACGCCGCGCGAGTTCCAGTTTCAGCTGACGGCCGAGCAGATGGCCGAGGCGACGGTGACCGTCCTCGTCGCCCGCAACGGCGATGGCAAAGCTGTCGGGATGGCTTCGCTGAAGGACCATGGCGATCGACTCGGCGAGGTGAAGCGGATGTTCACGCTTCCCACGGTCCGTGGCAGCGGGGTCGGCTCGAAACTCCTGCGGCGGATCGAGGACCTGGCGCACGAGAAGGCGCTGAGGCGCCTTGTCCTCGAAACCGGCGAGGCGCCGGGTTTCGAGCCCGCTTGGCGCGTCTACGAGCGCGGCGGCTTCGTGCAATGCGGCGCAATCCTCGACTATCCCGACTCCGGCTTTTCCCGATTCTACGACAAGATGCTTGACCGATGACCGATTTGACAGCCCTCACCATTGCCGAAGCCCGAGACGCATTGACGGCGAAGTCCGTAAGCGCCTTCGAGCTGACGGATGCCTATCTCGCCGCGATCGACGCCGCCAACCCTTCGCTGAATGCTTACGTGGTCGTCACCCACGACAAGGCGCGGCTTATGGCGAATGCGTCGGACGAGCGCATCGCCAAGGGCGAGGCGGGGGCGCTCGAAGGCATTCCGCTCGGCATCAAGGACCTCTTCGCAACCGAAGGCGTCCACACCCAGGCGGCCTCCCACATTCTCGACGGGTTTCTGCCGCGCTACGAATCGACCGTGACGGCCAATCTATGGGCCGATGGTGCCATTATGCTCGGCAAGCTC
>JACMIV010000380.1 GCA_014380965.1 Rhizobiaceae bacterium
AGGTGACCGAGGGCGACATTCTCTACAACGGCGAGTCCATCCTGGAGATGGACCCGGCCGAGCGCGCGGCCGCCGGCGTCTTCCTCGCCTTCCAGTATCCGCTGGAGATACCGGGCGTCGCCACGATGACGTTCTTGAAGACTGCGCTCAACGCCCAGCGCAAGGCGCGCGGCGAGGCCGAGCTGACGACGCCCGACTTCATCCGGAGGGTCAAGGCGTCGGCCGCCGATCTCAAGATCGACGCGGCGATGCTGAAGCGCCCGCTGAACGTCGGCTTTTCCGGTGGGGAGAAGAAGCGCGCGGAGATTTTGCAGATGGCTCTGCTGGAGCCGAAGCTCTGCATCATGGACGAGACCGATTCCGGCCTCGACATCGACGCCCTGAAGATCGTCTCCGACGGCGTCAACGCGCTGCGCTCGGCGGACCGCTCCTTCCTCGTCATCACGCATTATCAGCGCCTGCTCGAGCACATCGTGCCGGACACGGTCCACGTTCTCTACAAGGGCCGCATCATCAAGTCCGGCAGCAAGGATCTTGCGCTCCAGCTCGAGGACGAGGGCTACAGTCAGATCATCGGCGAGGCGGCCTGACATGACCGTCCACCAGCTGCGTCGCATGACGCCCGCCGAAGAAGCCGTGATCGTCAGCGCCGAGGCGAGCCTTGCCGGGAGCGACGAGGCGCGGCGCGGCGCGATCGCGATCCTGAAGCGCGACGGCCTCCCGCATCGCCGGATCGAGGCGTGGCACTACACGGACTTGCGCTCGCTCCT
Organism: Rhizobiaceae bacterium; assembly: GCA_014380965.1. Taxonomy (GTDB): domain Bacteria; phylum Pseudomonadota; class Alphaproteobacteria; order Rhizobiales; family Rhizobiaceae; genus Plantimonas. The sequence goes on from JACMIV010000380.1 coordinate 771, forward strand.
CGGCCGAGCCGCTGTTCCCGCCGAGGCCGCGCCCATGCCCGGCGCAAGCTATCTCGCGCCCTTCCTGCCGAACAGCGCGGTGGTCGATCTCGGCCACGACGCGCCGCTGCCAACGCCTATTCCCGGCGTCTCCGTCGCGCGGACGGGCGAAACTCCCGACTGGCGCCATGTCGTCAACCATCTCGACCGCGACTTCGATTCGATCCGCCTCCTCGCGACCGCCTTCGGCGCACGGGCGACGACGATCGGCGTCGAGGCCGGTGCCGAGATATCCCAGCCCATCGAGCTGCGCGCCGAGCCGGGAGACGCCGGCGATCGTGCCTATGTGCTCTGCGAGGTCGGCGCGGGTGCGAAGGCGACGTTCGTCGAGCGTCTGGCGGACGGCGGCGCAAGGGCGCTGTCGACGGCGGTCGCGACGCTGGCGATCGGGGAGGGCGCGGAAGTCCTTTGGATCGTCGATCAGGCGAAGGGCGCGGGCGAGACCCATCTCGGCCAGCTCAACGTCACCATCGGAAAAGACGCCGTCTTCAAGCTCTTCGTGCTCAACGCCGGCGGAGCGCTGGTGCGGCTCGAAGTCCATGCCGAGACGGCGGGCGAAGGCGCCGACATCCAGATGCGCGGCGTCAATCTGCTCGCGCCCGGGCAGCACATCGACGTGACGACGACGCTGAACCACACGGTGGCGCACACGACGTCCACGGAGACGTTCCGGAACGTCGTCACCGGCGGCCACGGCGTCTTCCAGGGCATGATCCGCGTCGCCCGCGGCGCGCAGAAGACCGATGCGCGCATGGCCTGCAACACGCTGCTCCTCTCCGACGACGGCGACTTCTCCGCCAAGCCCGAACTCGAAATCTTCGCCGACGACGTCCAGTGCGGTCATGGCGCCACCGCCGGCGAGATCGATGCCTCTCATCTCTTCTATCTCATGTCGCGCGGCATCCCCGAGCGCGAGGCGAGGGGGCTTTTGGTGAAGGCCTTCGTGAAGGAGGTCGTCGAGGAACTGGAGCACGAGGCTGCGATCGAGGCGCTGGAAGCGCGGATCGATTCCTGGCTGGAGACGCATTGACGATTCGCGAGGGCCCCAGCCCCTCACCCTCATCCTGAGCCTCCCGAGCCTGTCGAGGGGCGAAGGACGAGGGTGAGGCTCCAGCCGGCCGAAGACAAAGACGGCGGGACCGCCCCCCGTCCTTCGCCCCTCGACAGGCTCGGGAGGCTCAGGATGAGGGGCTACTGCAGCGTTGCACGGATGTCAGCGCTTTCCGACCCAAGGAGACTGCACCATGAACGCTGAATCCCCGATCCGCGCCGCCTACGACGTCGAGGCAGTCCGCCGCGACTTTCCGATCCTGGCGAAACAGGTTTATGGCAAGCCGCTGGTCTATCTCGACAACGGCGCCTCGGCGCAGAAGCCGAAGGCAATGCTCGACGCGATCCAGAAAGCCTATTCGGAAGACTATTCCAACGTTCATCGCGGGCTGCATTTTCTGTCGAACAAAGCGACCGAAGAATATGAAAATGCGCGGGAAATCGTCCGCTCGTTCCTGAACGCCGGCAGCGCGGAAGAGATCGTTTTCACCTCCTCGGCGACCGAGGCGATCAATCTCGTCTCCTACGGCTACGGCATGGATGCGATCGGGGAGGGCGACGAGATCGTGCTCACCATCATGGAGCACCATTCCAACATCGTGCCCTGGCATTTCCTGCGCGAGAGGAAGGGCGCCAAGCTCGTCTTCGTGCCGGTGGAGGACGACGGCTCGATCTCCGTCGAAGCCTTCAGCCAAGCCATCACGCCGCGCACGAAACTGATCGCGACGACGCACATGTCCAACGTGCTCGGCACCGTCGTGCCCGTAAAGGAGGTTTGCGCCCTCGCGAAGGCTCACGGAATTCCCGTTCTCGTCGACGGCAGCCAGGGCGCCGTGCACCTTCCGGTGGACGTTCAGGATCTCGGCTGCGACTTCTACGTCGTCACCGGCCACAAGCTCTACGGTCCGACCGGCATCGGCGTCCTCTACGGCAAGGCGGCGATGTTGGAGCGCATGCGCCCGTTCAACGGCGGCGGCGAGATGATCGTCGAGGTTAGCGAGGAGGGCGTGACCTACAACACGCCGCCGCACCGGTTCGAGGCGGGAACGCCGCAGATTGCCCAGGCCATCGGCCTCGGTGCCTCGCTCCGCTACATGGAGGCGGTCGGGCGCGACGCGATCCTCGCCCACGAGGAGCACCTGCGCGATTACGCCCACGAGCGGCTTTGCAGCGTCAACTCGCTGCGGATATACGGCACGGCGCCCGGCAAGGGCGCGATCGTCTCCTTCGACCTCGAAGGCATCCACGCGCACGACGTGTCGATGCTGATCGACCGCGAGGGCGTCGCCGTGCGCGCCGGCACCCATTGCGCCCAGCCGCTGTTAAAGCGCTTCGGCGCGACGTCCACATGCAGAGCGTCATTCGGGATGTATAATACGGTGGCGGAAGTCGATACACTGGCCGAAGCGCTGGACAAGGCGAGGCGTTTTTTCGCTTGAAGGGTGAATGAAATGACCGAAGATGCTGATATCAGACTCGAAGCCGACCCAGATCGGTCGGACGACACGGCCGCTGCTAACGCGTCAATGGCTTCAGGCGAGACGAAGGCTTCGGCGATCCCGACCGAAGAACTGACGCGGCTGACCGACGACATCATCGCGGCGCTGAAGACCGTCTACGATCCGGAGATTCCCGCCGACATTTACGAGCTCGGCCTCATCTACAAGATCGACATCGAGGACGACCGCAGTGTCGGCGTCGAGATGACGCTGACGGCGCCGGGCTGCCCCGTGGCCGGCGAGATGCCGATCTGGGTCGAGAATGCGGTGTCCTCCGTCGAGGGCGTCAGCCACGCGAGCGTCAACCTCGTCTTCGACCCGCCCTGGACGCCGGATCGTATGAGCGAGGAAGCCCAGGTCGCGGTCGGCTGGTTCTGAGCAAGCCTTGCGTGGAGGCGCGAGAAGGGCCATTTTGGGAGAGTCGGCGGTCCATGCGGGGCCCGGCCTGACGACGAAAGGAAAGTCCATGGGCCGCTTTGCCGTGATGACCCTGACCGAGACTGCTGCCGATCGCGTCCGCGACATCATGTCGGCCCGCGGCGACGAGGCTTTGGGGCTGCGCGTGGGCGTCAAGAAAGGCGGCTGCGCCGGCATGGAGTATACCGTCGAACTCGCGACCGAGGCTAAGCCTCGCGAAGACATGGTGGAGCGAGATGGCGCCAGGGTCTTCATTTCACCCGAAGCGGTGCTTTTCCTGCTCGGCACCGAAATGGACTACGAGATCACTACGCTTCGCTCGGGTTTCACCTTCAAAAACCCGAACCAGACCTCGGCTTGCGGCTGCGGCGAGTCGGTCGAATTGATCGCGGCCGATCGTACTCTGCTGGACGCGCACGCCTGAGCCGCAGGTCAGCTTGTATTCGCTGCCGGCGCCTGACGTGGCCTGGATGAACGAGAATCTCAACTCATCTCGGTGAAGCGAGCGACGGTAATCGCTTGGCCTTCGGAAACCTTCGCGACTCGGTTAGAGCGTGACGCCGGTTCCGATCAGCATGAAGGCTGGGATGTCCGACCCGAAGCCAACGGGCGAGTTCTCGCCGCGCTCGCCACTGCCGCCGTTTCTGACGTTGCCGCTTTGCCCGTTGCTGCGGCCTCCGCGATCGCGGGA
>JACMIV010000381.1 GCA_014380965.1 Rhizobiaceae bacterium
GCTGCTTCAGGACCCGACGCTCAGCACGGCGGCGGTCCTCATCAACGAGTTCGGCGAAGTGGGGCTCGACCATCATCTCCTCGAGCGCATCGACGAGACGGCGGTGATCCTCAAATCGGGCTGCGTCTGCTGCACGATCCGGGGCGAGCTCTCCGAGGCGATCCGCGATCTCCATTCGCGCCGCGCGCGCGGCCTCGTGCCGGACTTCGACCGGCTCGTCATCGAGAGCACGGGGCTTGCCGACCCCTTCCCGATCCTCTCGACGATCCGCGCCGACCCGGTCCTCAGCCACCATTTCACGCTCGGCAGCGTCGTGACGCTGGTCGACGCCGTGAACGCGGCCGGCCAGATCGCGAACCGCCCCGAAAGCGTCAAGCAGATCGCGGCGGCCGACCGGATCATCCTGACCAAGACGGATCTCGTTTCCGCCGACGCCGCCGCCGCGCTGCGGCACCGGCTCTCGGCGATGAACCCCGCAGCCACGGTCCGCGACGTGCACGATGCCGGCTGGACGGCGTCCTGGCTGATGGCCGATGCGACGGGCTTCCGGGAGCTGGCGGCCGAGGACGGCCCCCCCGGAACGGCAGAGGCCGCTGACGGCGTGGCGGACCATGATCGTCACCACGGACACGATCATCGTCCCTCGCACGGCCACGATCCGAACCGACATGGCGAGGGCGTCCATGCCTTCGCCGTCACGCTGGACGAACCGCTCGATTGGACGGGCTTCGGCATATGGCTGACGATGCTGCTGAACCGGCACGGCGGAAAGGTCTTGCGCGTCAAGGGCATCCTCGATCTCGTCGGCGAGGAGCGGCCCGTCGCGGTGCACGGGGTCCAGCATCTCGTTCATCCCCCCGTCCACATGGAACGCTGGCCGACCGAGGATCGGCGCTCGCGCATCGTCTTCATCGTCGACGGCATCGCCGAGGAACGCATCCGAGCCTCGCTGGCAGCCTTCACCGGCTTGACCCCGCGGAACGCATCGCCGGGGTTGGCAACCCTGGATCACAGGCCGTTCATGGCGCGAGTGGCCCGGTGAACGCTGAAGGCAGGCGATGAACGAGGCTTCCGGCAAGGACTTCAGGGCGCAGCGCCAGCCGCTGACGAAGCCGGCCGTCCACACGAAGGGCAAGCCCACGATCCGCGTCCTCGGCACGGAGATCACCCTTCTCGAAACGCTGCGCCTTCGCGCCGAGGAAGACCTCGGCCTTCGCCTGGTCTTCGAGAACCACGACTTCCTGACCGCCCAGCGCCGGGCGGCGCGCGCCCCCGACGATTACGACGTCTACGACCAATGCTTCCACAATCTCGACATCGTCTGGTACTGGCGCGCCATCCAGGCGATCGACACGCGGCGCATCGCGCTCTGGGACGAGGTCTCGAGCCTTAGCCGCACCGGAACGATCGGCCCCTCGGCCCATGTCGGTCACGGCGACGCGCCGGTGACGAAGCTCTACGTCCAGCCTGATCAGTCGCTCTCGGCCGCACCCTCTCACCACATCTCGATGCTGCCGACGGTGCACAACTTCGACTCCTTCGGCTTCGACGAGGGAGTCGAGGGCCTCTCACCCGACCGCGTGACCTCGTGGAGCGCGCTGCTCGATCCCCAATGGAGCGGCCGCGTGGCGCTCGTCGACGAACCGGCGATCGGCATCTTCGACGTCGCGCTCGCCGCGCAGTCGGCGGGGCTCATGCGGTTCGCGGAGATCGGCAACCTCTCGGTCGACGAGATCGACGCGCTGCTCTCCCTCCTCATGCGCAAGAAGAGCGAGGGGCACTTTTCGAGCTTCTGGAAGACCGCGAGCGAGGCGACCGAGCAGATGGCCGCCGGACGGTTCGCGCTCGGCAGTCTCTGGTCACCGAGCATCGCAGCGCTGAAGCGGCGCGGCGTCCGCGTCCGGCAGGCGGTGCCGGCCGAAGGTTATCGAGCCTGGCACGGCGGCCTCTGCCTGTCGCGGCGGCTGGAGGGTCGCCAGCTCGACGCGGCCTACGACTACCTCAACTGGTGGCTTTCGGGTTGGCCGGGCGCCGTCGTCGCGCGGCAGGGCTACTACATGTCCGTGCCGGGGCGGGTGCGCGAGCATCTGATGCCGGCCGAGTGGGACTACTGGTACGACGGCCGTGCCGCGGCAGAAGAGCTGCCGGGTCCCGACGGCGAGCCCTCGATCCGCAAGGGCTCGGTTCGGAGCGGCGGCTCCTACTGGAGCCGCGCGTCCAACATCGCAGTCTGGAACACGACGATGGACGAGCACAACTATCTCGTGCGCCGCTGGGCGGAACTCGTGGCTTGAGCCGGATGATACATCTGCGCTACCGGGCGACGAACGCGGTCTGCAGCATCGAGGGCAGCAGCACCTGCGTCTCCATCCATTCCGAAAGACGCGGCGCCGTTTCCCGCCAGTCTCGGGTGAAGCGGAAATCGGTATAGGCGAGGAGAACGGCCGCCGCGATGCGATCCATCCGGGGCGGCCCGGCGCAGATCTCGCCTGCGTCCTGCTCCAGCCGCGCGATGCCGTTCAGGATCTGCCGCTCCAGGACGGCAATGGCCTGCTCGCTCCGCATCCCTTCGGGACGCAAGCGCTCTCCCTGCCGTGCGACGCCGGCGTCCATGATCCCAGTGATGAGCGCGAGGCGGGTCTCGAAGGCCCAGTCATCGCGCGGCGGATAAAGCCCGAGTTCAGGACGCAGCGCCGCGAGATAGCGGCAGATGACGCGGCTGTCGAAGATCGCCGTGCCGTCGCTTGCAAGAAGCGTCGGGATCAGCCGGAGCGGGTTCAGATCGTCCAGGAACGCGGCGTCGGTGACGGCGACGACCTCGCGCTCGAGCGTTATTCCCGCCTCGATGGCCAGAACCTCGACCATGCGCCCGAAGGGTGTCGTCGGTCCGGTATAGAGACGCATCGCTCAGGCGAACCAGGGCCGCAGCGCCTCGTTGACCGCGCGCGCGAGCTCGACGGCGCGCGGCGTGTCGGAGTGGACGCAGACGCAGTCGGCCCGCATGGGAAAGTCGCGGCCGTCGATCGAGGTGGCTAATCCCTCCTCCATGACGCGCACGGCACGGCGCGCGGCCTCGGCGGCATCCTTCTGCTCGTGCTCGCGGGTGATGATGAGCCGGCCCTCGGCATCGTAGTCGAGATCGACGTAATACTCGGCGAGGAACGCTAGGCCGCGCTCGGTGTAGACGCGCTCGTGCAGCGTCCCGGCCATGCCGAGCACGGGCACGCCGTAGACCTCGGCGGCGTCCGCGACGGCATGGGCCACCTCCTCGCTGCGGGTGGCGGCGCCGTAGAGCGCGCCGTGCGGCTTGATGTGGTTCAGCGGCAGCTCGGCGGCATCCAGAAACGCCTTGAGAGCACCGACCTGGTAGAGGATCGCGGCCGAGAGCTCGTCCCGCCCCATCGTCATCTCCCGGCGGCCGAAGCCCTGCAGGTCCGGAAACGAGGGATGCGCGCCGACCGCGACGCCGTGCTCGGCGGCGAGCCGCACCGTGCGGCGCATGACGACCGGGTCCGACGCGTGGAAGCCGCAGGCGACGTTGGCGATGTGGATGTGGGGCATCAGACCTTCGTCGTCCCCGCAGCGATAGAAGCCGAAGCCTTCGCCCATGTCGCAGTTGATCTCGACCGCCATTCAGCCTTCTCCTTTTGTCCGCGCCCGGAGCGTGGCGATCACTGCCCGATCGGTCAAATCGGATTAAGCGGAAGACGACATCTCGAAAATCGATGGCTTGCCGCCGGAACGCTCCGAGCCGCCGTCCCTCCCGTTGCCGACGCCCGTCAGCGCGAAACGAAGGAAGTTGCGGAAGGCGTCGGTCGCGGGCGCGGACGGTTGTCCGTGTCTCCAGGCGAGGCCGACGTCCATGGTCGGGATGTCGTCCTCCACGAGCCGCGTCTCGATCCGCTGCCCTTCCAGCGACCAGGGCCGGTAGACCATGTCTGACAGGACGGTGACGCCCATGTTGCCCGCCACCATCGAACGCACGGCTTCCACCGAGGAGGTCCGGAAGATGACGTTCGGCTCGAAGCCTGCCGAGGTCCAGTAGCGCTTGGCCGTATGCCGCGCCTCGTCGACGGTCAGCATCACGTAGGGGTGGCTTGCGATATCCGCGAGCAGGATCGCCTCTCTTTCCATGAGCGGATGCTCCGGCGCGAGCCAGAGACGACGTCGAGAGCGCGTCAGCGTCTCGCAGCCGATCCGTTCGCGATCGGCGACATTCGACACCAGAATGACCGCGATATCGAGCGCGCCGTCGAGAAGCGCCTGCTCGACGACGTCTCGCTGCGCCTCGAAGAGCTCCAGCTGGACCTTCGGAAAGACGCGCGCGAAGCGCATGTGATGGCGCGGCAGGAAGTAGCCGGCGACCGTGTAGCTGACGCCGACCCGCACCGTACCGGAGACGCTATCGGCCGACGCCGAAGTGCTGCGCATCGCCTCGGCAACGGAGGCGAGGATATGGCGCGCCTGAGAAAGGAAGCGACCGCCCTCCAGCGTGACGGAAACGCCGGAAGGCGCCCGGTCGAGCAGCCGCGTGCCGAGCCTTGCCTCCAGCTGCTGGATCGCCGCGGTGACGGCCGACTGCGACACGTTCAGCTCGACGGCCGCTTGGCCGATCCGACCGGCTTCGGCTGCGGCGACGAAGTACCGGATCTGTTTCAGCGAAATGGACATGTTTGCTCCGGCAGCGGACGAGATGGACGATCGAGGCAGACCGGCAGTCTCATCGAAAATTCAGATGGCGCAAATTCCAAATTGCGATTTTACTCGGTCCGGCCCTTTTGCAAGTCTCGTCAGCCGGAAAGCCATCAACAGGAGTTCGTGCCGAGATGCCGATCAAGACCATCCAGGCCCCGCTTCCCGGCACCTTCTACAGGGCCTCGGCGCCGGGCGAACCGGTCTTCAAGTCGGAGGGCGACGCGGTCGCCGTCGGCGACACGATCGGGCTGATCGAGGTGATGAAGTCGTTCACGCCCGTCGTCGCTGAAGAAGCCGGAACGCTGACCGCCTTCCACCTCGAGAACGAGGACCCCGTCATGGCCGGCCAACCGCTCTACGATCTCGACGCCTGACGATGGCGCTTGCGAAGATCTTCGTCGCGAACCGGGGCGAGATCGCCGTGCGCATCCTCCGCGCCGCACGCGAGCTCGGCATTTTGACGGTGCAGGCCGTCAGCGCCGCGGATACCGAGATGCTGGCGGCCCGCCTTGCCGACGAGACGGCGGATGTCGGCCCGGCGCATGCGACGAAATCCTATCTCTCGATGGACGCGATGCTGTAGGCCGCGGTCGAGAGCGGCTGCGACGCGGTGCATCCGGGCTACGGCTTTCTCTCCGAGAATGCCGATTTCGCCGCGATGGTCGAGGAGGCGGGCCTCGTCTTCATCGGCCCTCGGCCCGAGACGATCCGCGCCATGGGCGACAAGGCGCGCGCGCGGGAGGTGGCGAAGGCTGCGGGCGTTGCGACCGTTCCCGGCAGCGAGGGCCGCGTCGAGGGCGCGGATGCGGCGCGGCAGGCAGCTTTCGAAATCGGCTATCCCGTGA
>JACMIV010000382.1 GCA_014380965.1 Rhizobiaceae bacterium
CGTCATGATGATGATCTTGTGGTAGCGCAGCTTGTCGGCGTCGAAGCCGTAGGTCGAGCCCTCGAAATTGCCGATGCCGGTGCCGAGCGCGGTGATCAGCGTGCCGATCTGATCGGAGGAGATCATCCTGTCGAAGCGGACACGCTCGACGTTCAGAATCTTGCCCCGAAGGGGCAGGATGGCCTGGTTCTGCCGTGAGCGCGCCCCTTTCGCCGAGCCGCCGGCGGAATCGCCCTCGACGATGAAGATTTCCGATTTCGCCGGGTCTTTTTCCTGGCAGTCGGCGAGCTTGCCGGGGAGCGTCGAGACGCTCATCACGTCCTTGCGGATCGTGTCGCGCGCCTTGCGAGCCGCTTCGCGCGCGGCCGCCGCCTGGATCACCTTGCCGACGACGAGCTTGGCTTCGGCGGGATGCTCCTCGAGCCAGGTGGACAAGGCCTCGCCCATGGCGCTCTCGACGACCGGGCGGACCTCCGAGGAGACGAGCTTGCCCTTCGTCTGCGACGAGAACTTCGGATCGGGAACCTTGACCGAGAGGACGCAGGTCAGCCCCTCACGGCAGTCGTCGCCGGTGAGGGTCAGCTTTTCCTTTTTCGTGAGCCCCGAGGAATCGGCATAGCCGATCACCTGCCGCGTCAGGGCGCTGCGAAACCCTGCCAGGTGCGTTCCGCCGTCGCGCTGGGGAATGTTGTTGGTAAAACAGAGCACGTGCTCGTGGTAGGAATCGTTCCACCAGAGCGCGGCTTCGACGGTGATCCCGTCGCGTTCCGCCATCACGGTGATCGGCTCGCCGAGGGCGGCCTTGCGAGCGGTGTCGAGATACTTGACGAAGGCGACGAGCCCGCCCTCGTAGAAAAGTTCGGACAGCTTCTCGTCGGCGGACCTGCGGTCGGCGAGAAGGATGCGCACGCCCGAGTTCAAAAACGCGAGTTCGCGCAGGCGATGCTCCAGCGTCGCGAAATCGAAGGTCGTGACGCCCTGGAAGGTGTCCTGCGAGGGCAGGAAGGTGATCTCGGTGCCGGTGTCTCCGCCGGCGTCTCCCGTCACCGCCAACGGCGCATCCGGCACGCCATGGGTGAAGCTCATTTCGCAGATCTGACCCTTGCGGCGGATCTTCATCTTCAGCCAGACCGACAGCGCGTTCACGACGGAGACGCCGACGCCGTGAAGCCCGCCGGAGACCTTATAGGAATTCTGGTCGAACTTACCGCCGGCATGGAGCTGGGTCATGATGACCTCGGCCGCCGAAACGCCCTCGCCGGTGTGGATATCGGTCGGAATGCCGCGCCCGTTGTCGGTCACCGTGCAGGAACCATCCGGATTGAGAGTCACGGTCACGCGCGTCGCGTGCCCAGCCAGCGCCTCGTCGATCGCATTGTCGACGACCTCGTAGACCATGTGATGCAGGCCCGAGCCATCGTCGGTGTCGCCGATATACATGCCCGGACGTTTGCGGACGGCATCGAGGCCCTTCAAAACCTTGATGGAATCGGCATCGTACTCGGCGCTGGCACCGGGGCTCGCGGGTTCTGCGTCGGACATGAAATTCCTTGGTCTCGGGCGATGGAAAAGGGTCGAGCGAATCGCCGCAGGGAAGAACTCAGATATAATGACTTCGGGCCTTCAATCCAAGCGATGCCGGGTTTGTGTGGAGCGAGAGGCCGTCGCGGGCGGCCGGACCTCTCGCAAGGCTGAAGAGCCGCTCCGGAACCGGCGCCACGCATGGCGGGTTTCCAGCCGACCACCCTATGCCACGCAATCCAAGCCCAGAGGTTTCGCCATGAAACGTCCCGCCGCCATCGCCATCCTCGCCACGCTGTCGGCGGCCAGCCTCGCAGGCTGCACGACGCCGTATCCGAACGGCACGCCGATCGCCGGCGCCACCCTCGATGCGAACCGCGCACCGAGGGGATCGGCTGCATTCTGCGAGACCTACGCGCGACAGAGCGCCGGCAACGCCTATGAGACGTCGAGCGACGACAGCACGTTCGGCCGCAATTTCATCGAGGCGCAGCGCGCCCGCGCGGCCGGACAGCGCGCCTACGACCGTTGCCTCGCGGGCCGGACCAGCTGAGATCGAGGCCTTGACGGTTTGTGCGAGCTCTGCTGATCACGGCTCTGCTTGACAAACCCTTTCCGGTCCTCCGGCGCGCGACGTCCGTCGATGCGACGGTCTATCGGTCAATGAGAGAGGCGCGCGGTGACCGATCTAGATCTTTGCTGGGCCTTCGAGGAGGCATGCGCGAACGGCTGGCCGGCGCGCCGCATCGCGGTCTCGGGTGGGTGGATGCTTCGGATGTCCGGCGGCCGTATGAGGCGCCCCAACTCGCTCGTTCCCCTCAATGGGCCGCGCGACGATCCAAGACGCATCATCGGCATTGCGGAGTCGATCTATAGAGCCCACGGCCAAGCGCCGATCTTCCGCATCCCTTCCTTCGCCGACGAGATGGACGCGCTTCTCGACGAAGATACCTACCCGCGCGAAGGGCGGAGCCTGACGATTGCCGGCCCTCTCTACGCCTTTCGCTCGAGCGAAACCGACGTCGCCATCGCAACACGGCCGTCGGCCGCTTGGCTCGCATCGCGCCACAGGCTGACCGGCGACGAGGGAACCTTGGACGCGCCGATCTTCGAGGGCATGCTGTCGGCGATCGTGTTTCCGACCGCCTTTGCGTCGATCTCCCGCGAAGGCAAAATCGCGTCGCTGGCCTATGCTGTCCTCCAAGACAAGCTGCTCGTCGTGGAATCGGTCGTCACCGATTCCGAGCATCGCGGGCGGGGCTTGGCGCGTCGCACCCTGTCCGCGCTCTTTGCATGGGGCCGGCACCACGGCGCAGACATGGCGTGCCTCCAGGTCATCGCGGACAACGAGCCGGTCCTCAGGCTCTATCGAGGGCTTGGCCTCGATAGAGATGTGTTCGCCTACCACTATCGGCGTGGCGAACTCGCCATCCGCTGATCGGCGCCGAACGCCCCTTTTCGCGACACGGTCCGGTCGTCGACACGCGTAGCCGACCCGTCAGATCGTCGGCGTTCCCCTTGCCGGCGCGGACGGCTCCTCCGTGTCCACCAGTCCTTCGAACAAGGCGGTCGAGAGATAGCGTTCGGCGAAGGAGGGGATGATGACGACGATCGTCTTGCCCTCGTTCTCCGGGCGGATGCCGACCTTGATCGCGGCGGCGAGCGCGGCGCCCGAGGAGATGCCGACCGGCACGCCCTCGAGGCGGGCGACGAGACGTGCGAGTTCGAAGGACGTATCGTTGTCGACGGTGACGACCTCGTCGTAGACGCCGCGATCGAGGATCGGGGGTGCAAAACCGGCGCCGATGCCCTGAATCTTGTGGGGTCCAGGAGCGCCGCCGGAGAGGACCGGCGAATTTTCCGGCTCGACCGCGATCACCTTCAGCGCCGGGTTGCGGCTCTTGAGGACCTGACCGGCGCCGGTGATCGTGCCGCCGGTGCCGATGCCGGAGACGAGGAAGTCGATCTTGCCGCCAGTGTCGTTCCAGATCTCCTCGGCGGTGGTCACGCGGTGAATCTCGGGATTGGCGGCGTTCTCGAATTGCTGGGGAATGACGGCGTTCGGGATGTCCTTCTGAAGCTCCTCCGCCTTGGCGATCGCGCCCTTCATCCCCTTGGCGCCTTCGGTGAGCACGAGTTCGGCCCCGAGCAGCCGCAGCATCTTGCGCCGCTCGATCGACATGGTCTCGGGCATCGTCAGGATCAGCTGGTAGCCCTTGGCGGCTGCGGCGAAGGCAAGGCCAATGCCGGTATTGCCCGAGGTCGGCTCGATCAGCGTCGTCCTGCCGGGAACGATCGTTCCGGCCGCCTCCAGCGCCTCGATCATCGCGACGCCGATGCGGTCCTTGACGCTCGAGGTCGGGTTGAAGAATTCGAGCTTGGCGAGGAGGTGGGCCTTCACCCCCTTTTCGCGGGCCAGCTTGTCGAGGCGCACGATCGGCGTGTCCCCGATCGTGTCGACGATTGAATCGTAGATACGTCCTCGCCCGTGGGTACGAGCCGTGCCCGTCGTCGCCGGTCTATCCATGTCCTGTCCCCTCGATGTGGCACGTCCGCCGAGCGGCGGCGTCACGATCCGCTATCACAGCCAAAATAGGGCGTGCGACCTCGTTTGCCGAGGGACAGGCGACGCCGAGGCGGGTGGCAGCCGGAACAGCTTTCTCCGGCAACGCGCGGCGATGGCATCCGATTGCCAAGGTCTGTCTCAGCGCCTCAAACCGCGGCCGACCACCAAATCGCAACAAGTCCTAATAAGTTCGCTCACTGTCGCTTCGACATAGATGCACACGAGGAACGCACGTTCATCTTTCGGTAAGGCGGCGAACCCACTGTTCAAAACTCAACCAAGCGATGGAAAGGACAAGGATTTTGGATCGTCAACTCGACTCGATGCGCCGTCTTTGGCTCGAGACATCCGGGCTCATGCTGGCGATGGGGGCGGTGATCGTCATCGGCGCTTATCACTATTTCGACGGGTTCGGTTTCGAGAGCGCGCGTTCGGCGCTGGCCTTCTCGCTCGGAGCGCTCCTTGCAAGTGCGATTCCGGTCCAGCTCTACGTGGTCTTCCGGCTCGCGTCGCTGAAAGCGGAAAATCTCAGCCTGTTCGACAGGGCGACGCGCGACGGGCTGACCCGCGTCCTCAACCGGACGACGTTCAAGTCCGCCGTCGAGACGGAGATCGAAAGCCTCGGCCGGCGCAAGGCGGACGGTGCCTCCTTCACGCTGCTCATCGTGGATGCCGACCACTTCAAGCGCATCAACGACAGACTCGGCCACGCCACAGGCGATCAAGCGCTCGTCGCGATCGCCTCGACGCTCCAACGCTCCGTGCGGAAAGACGACCTGGTCGGCCGCATCGGCGGCGAGGAATTCGGCATCCTCCTGCGCAACGCCGGCTTTGGGGAGGCGCAAATCGTTGCGGATCGACTGCGCCTCGCGATCCACGAGCTCACCGTCGGTCCGCGGCGCGAACCGGTGCGGCTCTCCGTGTCGATGGGTGGGGTCACCTTCGCCAATGCGATGCCCTACGACACGCTCTACCGGGCGGCCGACGCAAATCTCTACAGGGCGAAGAAGAACGGTCGCAACCGCGTCGACCTCGTCAATCTCGTCCGCATGATCCGGCGCGACGGCGACAACCGCGGCGCGACCGGCGCACTGACGCGCGACATGGCCGGGGCGGTCTTGCGCGACGTGCCGGAGCGCAAGGCAGGCTGATCCATCCATTCACGGACAGGCGTCAGCCGACGCCCGTCGAGCCGAAGCCGCCCGCGCCGCGGGCGGTTTCTGGCAGCATGTCCTCTTCGGAAAAGACGGCGATGGACACCGGCGCGACGACGATCTGCGCGATGCGGTCGCCATGGCGGATGACGAAGGGCTCGGACCCGAGATTGACGAGGATCGCCATGACCTCGCCGCGATAATCGCTGTCGATCGTTCCCGGCGTATTGAGGACGGTGACGCCGTGGCGGGCGGCAAGGCCGGAACGCGGGCGCACCTGCATCTCGAAGCCCTCCGGCACGGCAACTGCAAAGCCCGAGGGCACGAGCGCCTTGCCGCCCGGCGCGATCGTCAACGGCTCGCCAAGCGCAGCACAAAGATCGGCTCCCGCCGCGCCCGCCGTCTGGTAGGCAGGGAGCGGCAGGCCTTCGCCATGCGGCAGGCGCTTCATCGCAACCCCGGGCGGGGCGACGACGGGCGCAACGGCGTTGGGCCGGCTCACGGTGCCCGCTCCGCGCGCAACAGGAGTTCGGC
>JACMIV010000383.1 GCA_014380965.1 Rhizobiaceae bacterium
CGTCGCCGACAAGCTGCCGCCCCTTCGTCTGGCGCAGGCGCTGGCGCGACAGGGCGAGCGCGAGCTGTCCGGCTAGGAACTCGTCATAGGCCAGTCGTTTCCAGAAGGCTCCGACCGGGTCGAGATCTGCGGCGTCCGTCGGATCGTGGAGGCGCTTCAACGCAGCCTGGAAGCGTGGAAAGGCCTCTCGGGCGACCACGGCCGGGTCGATCCACTCCGGCAGATCGGGCACCTCCGCGAGCGCGCCCGCGACCGCCTTCCGCAACACTTTCGGCGTGAGGCCCGCCGTCAGAGGATAGACCGGCTCGACGAGCGGCAGGCCCTCGGCTTCGGCGATCGGGCAGACGAAATCGGGATGCACCATTTGCGGCCGGCCGTTGAACCACTCGACTTTGCCGGATACGAGCATCGTTTCGCCCGGCGGCAGCAGCTTCTCCATCCAGCCGGACTGCGCGCGGAAATAGGTGAGGGCGATCTCGCCAGTCTCATCCTGGGCGAAGACGCGGTAGGGCATGTGCCGAGCGTCGCGCGGCGGCGGCTGGTGGCGGTCGATGCGGACGGTCAGCGTTGCGATCGTCCCTTCCGGCACTGTCGCGACCTCCCCGCGCCGGCGCCGGTCCACGAGCCCCGTCGGCAGATGGAAAAGGAGATCGCGCACCCGCAGAGCTACGTCCGCGCCTGAAGGCAGGAGCAGCGTCTTCAGGAAGCCGGCGACCTTTGGTCCCACTCCCTCGATGGTCGTGACGGCGGCGAAGAGGGGGTCGAGGATCGTTGGGCGCATCGGGGCGGAGGTTTATAGGCTCGGGCCGTGGAGGCAAGGGTCGGACAAAATGGACGTCCTCCTTTTCCCCTCCAGGGAGGAGGTGCCCGACGGACGGATGAGGTGAAGGCGGTGGAGAACGTCTCCTCATCCTGCTCCCGAGCCTGTCGAGGAGCGCGACTTTCTCCCCAGGGTAGACGATAGCAAATCGAGATCGTCGCACCGTTTGGCGTGCGGGCTGACACACCTGCGATCGCTCTATATACGAACCCGACCTCGTTACAGGCAGACATCGACATGACAGGCACCCGCCGCTCCTCGACCGATCTCGACGTCCGTCGCCGCAAGGCGCTGTTCCGCTCCTGGCACAGGGGGACGCGTGAGATGGACCTCGTGCTCGGCCGCTTCGCTGATGCCGAGATCGGCACGCTGCCGGACGACGAGATGGGCGACTACGAACTCCTGATGGAAGCGCCGGATCGCGACCTCTTCCAGTGGCTGACGGGCGAGGCTCCGACGCCCGACAACTACGACACCCCCGTCTTCCGCCGCATCAAGGATTTCTACGGCGCCGACGGGGCGATGATCGCGTGAAGACCGCGGACAGACTGAAGAAGGCGCTGTCGGGCCGCGAGGGCTTCTCGATCGGCAACGTCATCGACGGCTACGAGCCATTTCTGTTGGCCGAGATCGCGCGAGAACGGTCGGGCAAGGCCCCGCTCGTCTTCGTGATGCGCAACGGCAACCGCATGGCCGAACTCGAGGACGCGCTGCGCTTCGTCGCGCCCGATCTGCCGATCCTGTCGCTGCCGGCCTGGGACTGCCTTCCCTACGACCGCGTCGGCCCCTCGGCCGACGCGGCGTCCATGCGCCTTTCGGCGATGTCGGCGCTCGGGATCCTGCGCAAGGAGCCGCATCGCGCCCTCGTCCTCACGACCGCCAACGCGCTGCTCCAGAAGATGCCGCCCGCGCAGGTCCTGGCCGACGAGACGATCGGCGCGAAGGCGAGCGGGCGCATCTCGATGGACCACATCGTGCGCGTGCTTCAGCGCGGCGGCTTCGAGCGCGTCGCGACCGTGCGAGAGAAGGGCGAGTTCGCTATCCGCGGCGGCATTCTCGATCTCTTCGCGCCGAGCGACGAGGAGCCGATCCGGCTCGACTTCTTCGGCGACACGCTGGAATCGATCCGCGCCTTCGATCCGGCCACGCAGCGCACGACGGCCCAGCGCAAGAGCTTCGAGCTCGCCCCCGTCAGCGAGGTGACGCTGAAGGACGAGACGATCAGCCGCTTCCGCACCAACTACATCAAGCGCTTCGGCGCTCCGGCTCGAAACGACGGGCTCTATACGGCGATCTCCGAAGGGCGGCGCTTCTCCGGCATGGAGCACTGGCTGCCGCTGTTCTACGAGCGCCTCGACACGCTGTTCGACTATACCGCCGGGATGCCGATGGTGCTCGACCATCTGGTCGCCGAAGCGATCTCCGAACGGCGCAAGACGATCCAGGACCATTACGACAGCCGCAAGCGCGGGGCGGGCGAGGGGACTGTCGATGCCGTGCCCTACAATCCCGTCGAACCGGACGACCTCTACCTCTCCGACGACGAACTTGCCGGAGGCTTAGCCAGCGCCGACCCGATCCGCCTCTCGTCCTATGCCCTGTCGGATGTCGGTGGGCAGAAGACGATCAATCTGGAAGTCTCGCGCGGGCGCAACTTCGCTGCCGAGCGCGCGGCGGGCGACGTCAACGTCTTCGAACGGGCCGTGGAGCATATCTCAGCCCTTCGCGCCGATGGGCGAAAGATCATCCTCGCCGCCTGGAGCGAGGGCTCGCGCGAACGCCTCGTCCAGGTCGTCGAAGAGCACGGGCTCGGCAATATCAAGTTCGTCGAGAGTTACAAACAGGCGCTCGAAGCCCCGAAAAATATCGTCGCCTCGGCCGTGCTCGGGATCGAGGCCGGTTTCGAGACGGATCGCATCGTCGTCATCGGCGAGCAGGACATCCTCGGCGACCGTCTCGTCCGGCGCGCCAGGCGCAAGAAGCGTGGCGCCGACTTCATCGCCGAAGTGTCCGGCCTCGACGAGGGCGACATCGTCGTCCATGTCGATCACGGCATCGGCAAGTTCGTCGGCCTCCGAACCATCACGGCCGCCGGCGCGCCGCACGATTGCCTCGAACTGCGCTATTCCGGCGACGACCGGCTGTTCTTGCCCGTCGAGAACATCGAACTCCTGTCGCGCTATGGCGGCGAGGGGTCGGAAGCGATGCTCGACAGGCTGGGCGGCGGGGCGTGGCAGGCGAGGAAGGCCAAGCTCAAAAAGCGCCTTCTCGACATGGCCGGCGCCCTCATCCGCATCGCCGCCGAGCGCATGACGCGCGGCGCGCCGAAGCTGCTGCCGCCGGAGGGGCTCTGGGGCGAGTTCGCCGCGCGCTTCCCCTACGAGGAGACCGAGGACCAGCAGGCCGCGATCGACGCCGTCACGGACGATCTTGGCGCAGGCCGTCCGATGGACCGGCTCATCTGCGGCGACGTCGGTTTCGGCAAGACGGAGGTGGCGCTGCGCGCCGCCTTCATCGCAGCGATGAACGGGCTGCAGGTCGCGGTCGTCGTGCCGACGACGCTGCTCGCCCGCCAGCATTTCAAGACCTTCTCCGAGCGCTTCCACGGCCTGCCGCTGAACGTCGCGCAGGCCTCGCGGCTCGTCGCGGCCAAGGACCTCGCGACCACCAAGAGGGGCGTCACGGACGGCACGATCGACATCGTAATCGGTACCCACGCGTTGTTGGGCAAAGGGATCATCTTCAAGAACCTCGGCCTTCTCGTCGTCGACGAGGAGCAGCATTTCGGCGTCAAGCACAAGGAGCGGCTGAAGGAGCTGAAGAGCGACATCCACGTCCTCACGCTCTCCGCGACGCCCATCCCGCGCACGCTGCAGCTCGCCTTGACGGGCGTGCGCGAGCTCTCGCTGATCACCACGGCACCCGTCGACCGCATGGCGGTCCGCACCTTCATCACGCCCTTCGACCCGCTCGTGGTGCGCGAGACGCTTCTGCGCGAGCGCTACCGCGGCGGACAGAGCTTCTACGTCGTCCCGCGCCTCTCGGACCTGCCCGGCATTCACGATTTCCTGTCGGAGCACGTGCCGGAGCTGAAGGTCGCCGTCGCGCATGGCCAGATGGCGGCCGGCGAGCTCGAAGACATCATGAACGCATTCTACGAAGGCCAGTACGACGTACTGCTCTCGACGACGATCGTGGAGTCCGGGCTCGACATACCGTCGGCGAATACGATGATCGTACACAGAGCCGACATGTTCGGCCTCGCCCAGCTGTACCAGCTCCGCGGCCGCGTCGGGCGTTCGAAAGCAAGGGCTTATGCCCTGATGACGATCCCCGCCAACAAGACGCCCACAGCCCAGGCCGAGCGCCGCCTCAAGGTTCTCCAATCCCTGGACACACTCGGCGCCGGCTTTCAGCTCGCCAGCCACGACCTCGATCAGCGCGGCGCCGGCAATCTTCTTGGCGACGAGCAGAGCGGGCACGTGAAGGAGGTTGGTTTCGAGCTCTACCAACAGATGCTCGAAGAGGCCGTGGCCGAGATGAAGGGCGAGGAGACGGCCGGCGACGGCCAGTGGTCGCCACAGATCACGCTCGGCACCGCGGTCATGATTCCAGAGGCTTACGTCCCGGACCTGCAGCTCCGCATGAGCCTCTACCGCCGCCTTGCCGATCTCGCCGACATCCGCGAGATCGACGCCTTCGGCGCCGAGATGATCGACCGCTTCGGCCCTATGCCCGACGAGGTGGAGCATCTCCTCAAGGTCGTCTTCATCAAGTCGCTTTGCCGCAAGGCCAATATCGAGAAGCTCGACGCCGGCCCGAAAGGCATCGTCATCCAGTTCCGCGACAAGACCTTCGCCAATCCGGGGGCGCTCGTGCGCTACATCGGCGAGCAGGGATCTGCCGCGAAAATTCGGCCCGACCAGTCGATCGTCCTCATCCGCGACTGGCCCCAGCCGGAGAAACGCCTGACCGGCGCGGCGACGATCGCGACGCAACTGGCACGGTTCGTGGACGAGGCGGGGAAGAAAGCGGCGTGAGGAGAGCGCTCGATTTCCAAAGTTATGCTAGCATTTTATGCTTGCATTTTGTGAGAAATTGGGTATCGTTTCGGGATGAACGGCAAGCAGCGGAAAGTCCTCGCGAGGGTGTTTTCAAACCCATTGATCGGCACCGTCGATTGGGCCGACATCGAGAGCTTGCTCGTTGCAGCCGGATGCGAGGTCATCGAGGGATCGGGTTCGCGGGTGAAATTTGTCCATGGAACCGAAGTCGAGACGTTCCATCGACCGCATCCCGACCGGGAAGCCAAACGTTATCAGGTTGGGGCCGCGCGCGCTTTTCTCACCCGAATCGGAGTGAAGCCATGAGCAGCATGACGTATCGCGGCTATGCCGCCCGTATCGAATTCGACGACGAGGATGGCATCTTCTTCGGCCGTGTCGCAGGCATCAGGGACGGGGTGACCTTCCACGCGGACAATGTCACCGAGCTGAGGGCCGCCTTCCACGAGGCTGTGGACGACTATATCGAAACCTGCTCGGCCATCGGCAAAGATCCGCAGAAGCCCTACTCCGGCAAAGTCATGTTTCGTATTTCCCCGGAGGTGCACGCCCGCGCTGCGGTTGCCGCGGAACTGGCGGGTACGAGCCTTAATGAATGGGCGGAAGACGCTCTCTCCAAGGCGGCTGGACGCAAGGCCTGAAGAGGCTGGTTTGATCGGCCGAACTTATTTCGCGGCCGGTTCCCGCCAAAACGAAGGCAGCCAGTACCCGTTGAGCGGCGTCGTCTCGGGATGCCGAATGAAGTCCCAGCGCGCCAGCCACTGCTCGCCGATCTGGAACAGCGGCACGACGTATTGGCCGGAGATCAGGATGCGGTCGTAGGCTCTGGCGGCGGCGACGAAGTCCTCGCGGGTGCGGGCGTTGGTCATGGCGTCGATCATGGCGTCGATCGCGGGATCGGCGGTGCCGGCGTAGTTGA
>JACMIV010000384.1 GCA_014380965.1 Rhizobiaceae bacterium
AAAACCGGCGGCGAGGCGACGGCCGAGGAAGTAGGGCTCGGTGAAGGAGAGCTGGTAGCTACGCGTGTCGGCGCCGAAGCCTGCCGATACTTTGACGAACTGGCCACGACCGAGGAAGTTGCGCTCGGTGACGCCAATCTCGGCGACCGGGCCTTCGTTCTCGCCGCCGGTGGTGTAGCCGCCGCCGATCGAGAATTCGCCGGTCGATTTCTCGACGACGTCGACGATCACGACGACGCGGTCGGGCTCGGAGCCCGGCGCGGTCGAGATGTTGACGCTGGTGAAGAAGTTCAGCCGCTCGAGGCGCTGCTTGGCCCGTTGGACGAGGACCTGGTTGAAGGCGTCGCCTTCCGAGACGTCGAACTCGCGACGGATGACGTAGTCGCGCGTCTTCGTGTTGCCGCGCACTTCCAGACGCTCGATATAGGCGCGCTGGCCCTGGTCGATCACGTATTCGATCGAGATCGTGCGGTTGTTGAAGTCGCGGTCGCCGCGCGGCGTCACCTGGGCGAAGGCGAAGCCGCTCTCGGCGACGCGGTTGGTGAGGGCGACGAGCGAATCCTCGACCTTCTGGGCGCTGTAGACGTCGCCGGACGACGTCTCCAACTCGCCGAGAAGCGCCTCGCCATCGATCCCGGGAATGGTCGAATCGATGTTGATCGCGCCGTAGGTGTAGCGCTCGCCCTCTTCGACCGTGAAGGTGACCGTGTATTCGTTCTGGTTGTCGTCGAGTTCGGCGATCGAGGACTGGATCCGGAAATCGGCATAGCCGCGGTTGTAGTAGAAACGGCGCAGCGTCTCCTCGTCGGCGCGCAGGCGATCCTCGTCGTAGATGTCGTTGCGCTGGATGAAGGACAGGATGCCGGATTCGCGGAGCGCGATCACTTCCTTGAGGCGACCGTCGCCGAAGGCGTTGTTGCCGACGAAGTTGATCTGTCCGATTTTCGTACGATCGCCTTCCTGGACGTCGTAAACGACGTTGACGCGATTGTTTTCGACCGGGAGCGTCCGCACGGAAACGGTTGCGTCGCTGCGGCCGATTCGGACGTAAGCTTCGCGAATGGCGTTGACGTCAGTGTCGGCTGTCGCCTGCGAGAAGGCGGCGCGCGGCTGGGTCTGGACGGATGCCTTGAGCTGATCGTCCTTGAGCTTGGAATTGCCCTGAAAGAGGACTTGATTGACGATCTGGTTTTCGTCGACTTCGACGGTCACCGTTCCGCCCGACTGGCTGATGCGGACGTCGGAGAAGAGGCCGGTCGAGAAAAGCTTGCGCACGCCCTCGTCGATGTCCGCGTCGCCGATGTTCTGGCCCGTGCGGATCGCGAGGAGGCCCCGGATCGTATCGGCCTCGACCCGCTGGTTTCCACGAACTTCGACCCGGCTCACGACTGCCGCTCGCGCTTCCGAGACCACGACGACCTGAAAACCGACACTCGTCGCCAGAACCGTGGACGAGAGCGCGAACGCCGACGCTGCTCGAAGAAGCTTTGATCCAGCCGTCATAGGCTTCACCACCTTTTGCATACTCATTCGCACGAGACACCAAGCCGGCATCCTGCGTCCATTGCCTTTTACCGGCTTTGTTGACGCGTTCAAGCAAACTGGACGGATTCGGTTTAGGAAGTGGAAAACCGTTGCGCAGGGGCCACGGCGTTTCCAGACAGGGTTAACGCTTCGTTATCGCGCGGCCCCGTGCGCAAGGCCCGCGCAAGTCGCAGCGGTCCGGCCTGCCGGTTCGGACGCAACCCGTCACGTCAGCCAGGTGATGTCGTTCCAGACGGCGAAGATCATCAGCGACAGGACCAGCACGATTCCGATTCGGAACCCCACTTCCTGAATGCGTTCGCTGAGCGGGCGGCCGCGCAGGGCCTCGAAGCCGTAGAAGAGGAGATGGCCTCCGTCGAGCATCGGAATCGGCATCAGGTTGAGGAGGCCGATCGAAATCGACAGCTGGGCGGCCAGGATCAAAAGCGCGGCAAAGCCGAGCGTCGCCACCTGGCTCGACATGCCGGCGATGCGAATCGGGCCGCCGATCTGGTCCGTCGCTTGGCTGCCGGAGAAGAGCCCGCCGATGAAGGAGACGGTGTGGCTGGTGAAGAACCAGGTCTGATCGACGCCGTATTGCAGCGATTGAAGTGCCGATAGTTCCTCGACGCGGAAGCTCGCGCTGTCGCGGCTGGCGACGAGCCCCATAAGCGGCGTGCGCATCTCGTTGCCGAATGGATCGGTCTGCGTAACGAGACGTGGCGTCACCTCGAAATTCAGCGGCGTGCCCGCGCGATCGACCTCGACGGCGATCGGCACATCTGCGCGCATGAGGACATATTCGAGGATATCGTTGAAGTAGGTGACCTTGTTGCCGTCGAGCGCGACGATCCGGTCTCCGGCGATGATTCCGGCCTCGGCAGCAGGCGTGTTCGGACGCACTTCCGAGATGATGGGATCGCCGACCGAACGACCGTTGACGAAGGCGACGCCTGCAAAGATCACGATCGCGAGCAGGAAGTTCGCGACCGGGCCGGCCACGACGGTCGCCGCACGCTTGGCGACGCTCTTGGCCGGGAACGCCATTGCTCGGTCGGAGGGGCTCATCGCGTCGACGGCGGCGGTGTCCGGCATGCTGGCGGCGTTCTCGTCGCCGAGAAACTTGACGTAGCCTCCGAGCGGAATCGCCGACAGCTTCCAGCGCGTGCCATGGGAATCGTTGAAGCCGACGATCTCCGGGCCGAACCCGACGGAGAAGGCGAGCACCTTGATCCCGCACCAGCGCCCGACAAGGAAATGGCCGAGCTCGTGAAAAAACACGATGACGGTGAGGACGAAGAGAAACGGAACGATCTTGATAAGGGCCGAGTCCCAGATCATCGCAAGTCCGGAGGAGATATCCATGCCTATGCCCTCGACGACGACGGGCGCCAGGGCGCTTTCGCCCCTCCCGCCCTGCTTCTTGACCTGTGTCTAAACCATCGACGCGGCCGATCACAGAGGATGCGACCGACAGCCCTAACGGCTCCTCTCCACACCTTGCAGATTGCAGGCTTCAGATGTCGAAGATCGCCAGAGCCGGATTGTCGAAGCCCTGGACGGCGAGGCCGAACAACCAAGCCGCCGCCATCGCGACGATCAGCGCATCGATACGGTCCATCAGCCCGCCATGGCCCGGAATGATGCGTCCCGAATCCTTCACTCCGAACCGCCGTTTGATCCAGGATTCGAAGAGATCGCCGGCTTGGCCGAGGATGGAGAGAAGCGCCGTGAACAGCAGGATCCAGACGTGGAATTGTCCGGCGACCTCGACATAGAGTGCTGTGCCACAGAAGATTCCCGCAACGAGCCCGCCGAGAGAGCCGGAGATCGTCTTTTTCGGCGAGACGGCCGGCATGATCTTCGGTCCGCCAATCGTGCGGCCCGTGAAGTACGCGAAGATGTCGGTCGGCCAGACGACGCAGATGACAAGGCCGAGAACGGCAAGGCCTGCCGCATCGTCACCCCTCAGCATTCCAGGCGCCAGCGCGGCGACGGCGGCATAGGCGAGACCGCCGAGCACCCAGTCAGCCTTGCGCTCCCCCCGGTCGATGAAGGCGACGAACATCCCGGCCGCAGCGACGATGCCGATCGCCAGCACGTCCTCCCCGAGAAGAAAGGCGAACAGCGCGAAGAAGAGCGAGCGCCGGGCGAACTTGAAGATCGGTCCGGCCCGCTTGGCGCGGGTCATCCGCGCCCATTCCTCGAACACGATGACGCCCGTCGCGCAGCAGAACGCCCGAAAGATCGGGCCGCCGATCACCGCGACGGCCAAGACGAGGCAGCCGAGGACAAGGCTCGAAATGAGGCGGGAGCGCAGATCCGTCCAGGATTGCGCAGAGGCCATCCGCGCGAGTCCTAGGCCCATCGGCGCACCGCCTCGCGGCAGGTCCCGTCGTCGGTCAGGATGCGATCTCGCGGGAAACGCCGCCATAGCGGCGGTCGCGCGCCGAGAAGTCCTCGAGCGCCTCGTGGAACGCCTTGGCGTCGAAATCGGGCCAGAGGCACGGCTGGAAGACGAACTCGGAATAGGCGGCCTGCCAGAGCAGGAAGTTGCTGATGCGCTGCTCTCCGCCGGTGCGGATGATCAGATCCGGATCGGGCACATGCGCCAGCGCCATCGCCGACGTCAGGTTCGATTCGG